>DYCW01000230.1 GCA_019417865.1 Ruminococcus sp.
TGGAATAATATCGCACAGGGTGTCGATCAATGTAAAGTTAAATTCCCGAATGGCGTTGGCAGCTGCACACAGTGTCATGCCATTTTCCTTAAAATGTTTTTCCTTTATAAATGCCGGAACATAATCCAGCTTGGGATCCAGCCCCACAACAGATGGGTTGCCGGTTTCCTGAATGCGTTTAATGAGTCTGTCAAATCCCATGCTTTTTCTCCTTTATTTTCAAGCTTCGTATCGAATGACACCATCTGTCATTGTCAAGACTGTCTTTCCACAAAATCGCATCTGTTTAAAAATAGCATTGCGTGCCTTAGAGTGCAGTTTTTCTGGATCGACTTCCCATTCCTTCTGCAAATCTACAAGTGTCAAGTTTGCAGGTGCACCAACCTCCAGCGTTTGCTTTGGCAAATGTAGAATTTCTCTTGGACGGTCTGCCATCAATCTGACAATATCCGAAAGCGTCAGCAAATGCTGATGATAAAGTGTCAACGTTGCTGCCAGAGAGGTTTCCATACCAATGACGCCATTAGGAGCATGATAAAAATCGCTTTTCTCTGCTGGTGTATGCGGTGCATGATCTGTAACGATACAATCAATGGTACCATCCAGCACACCAGCTAAGACTGCCTGACGATCTTCTTCTGTCCGAAGTGGTGGATTCATCCTATAATCTGCATCTTTTGATAATACTTTTTCCTCTGTCATCAGGAAATAGTGTGGACAAGTTTCACAGGTTACTGCAATGCCAGCTTTTTTTGCCTGCCGAATAATTTCCACGCTGCCTTTTGTACTGACATGGGCAATGTGAATTGCCCCGTTCACGGAAGCAGCTAAAATAATTTCTCTTGCTGTAATATAGTCTTCGGATGCACGATCCATACCCTCTACTTGCAGTTGCTCAGAAATTTTTCCCTTATTGATGATACCACCGTTGATAATTGACAAGTCTTCGCAGTGGGAAATAACAGGAAGATGAAGGTCCCTTGCCTGCTCCAGTGCCAAACGCATTTGCTCTGCATTTTCAACTGGTCTACCGTCATCTGAAATCGCACAAATACCGGCTTTCATCAATACTGGATAATCACACAGAGATGTGCCTTTCATACCATTGGTAATACAGCCTACCGGATGCACCTGTACACCAGTTTGTGCCGCTTTTTCTAAAATATATTGTACAGTTTCCGGTGTGTCAATGGTAGGTTTGGTATTTGGCATGCAAGCGACACCTGTAATACCACCTGCCAGTGCAGCCGCTGCACCGGTAATGATATCTTCCTTCTGCGTAAAGCCTGGATCACGCAAATGTACATGCATGTCAAATAAACCAGGCAAAATAGTAAATCCATCTGCTGGGATTCTCACATCCACTGTATCCTGTAATGTACCACCAGCCATACGTTTTACAATTTTTCCGTCTGCCACCAGAAAATCACTGCAAACGCCATATGCATCTGTTGCGTTTTGCAATAAAATCGTCTGCATCAACAGCACCGTCCTCTCTTCTATGGTTGTATTGATTATTAAAAAATCACAACGCAGTCTGCATCATCCAGTTCTTTGACAGAAACCTTTACCTTTTCCGTCTGTGCAGTGGGAAGATTTTTTCCAACATAATCAGGTCGAATAGGAAGTTCTCGATGCCCACGATCAATTAGAACTGCAAGCTGAATGCTGTTTGGACGACCTCTTGCCAGAACAGCATCCATAGCAGCACGGCAACTCCTACCAGTATAGAGTACATCATCTACCAAAATAACTTTTTTATCCTGCACTGAAAAATCAATTTTCGTCTTTTCTGCATGATTGACAACTACCTTGTCATCCCGATAGATTGTAATGTCCAGTGTACCTAATGCAACCTGCCGGTGTTCCAATACAGCAATTCGTTTTGCAATCCGATCGGCCAAAACAACGCCTCTGGAGTAAATTCCAATAATTGCTAACTGTTCTGCTCCCCGGTTATGTTCTAATATTTCATAAGCAATGCGAGTAATCGCACGCTGCATGGAAGCTTCATCCATAATGGTTTTCAATTATTGCGACCTCCTTTCTGCTCTGCTGTTTTCCATAAAAAATGCTTACTCATCCTTCGACGAGTAAGCATGCTTCTACTGCAAATAGCTGCAATACACACTGCAAAATCAGATTGCATCTCTCGCAATCTATCGCAAGCTTGAAACGCCTTTCCGACCTCTCTGGATC
>DYCW01000231.1 GCA_019417865.1 Ruminococcus sp.
GGTCTGGATCATCGGATAACAGTTCCCCAAAAATAAACGATATTACAATTATGTGAGGTGTTTTTTAATGGCAGAATTTCATAAAAGAAATTTCATGTTTGACATTCGGGCAGATACTGACAAGGAAAACAGGGCGTATATCACAGGTCGTCCAATTGTTTTTGAATCGAAGACAGATTTGGGATATTGCTGTGAAGTAATTCGACGTGGTGCATTGGATGATGCGGATTTGTCGGATGTGCGTTTCCTTGTAAATCATAATACCGACATGATACCGCTTGCAAGATACCGGAACGGCGTTGAAAATTCCACGATGCAGATTGCAAGGGATAAAGACGGTTTGACCATGCGTCTTTATTTGGACATCGAAAATAATTCGGACGCTAGATCATTATATTCGGCGGTAAAACGTGGGGATATTACCGGAATGTCATTCATGTTTACAATTGATGCAGACGAATGGGAAGGACTTGAAACAGATCATCCTACACGCTACATCAATAAAATCGGCGTTGTTGCAGAGGTATCCGCCGTTACTTTTCCGGCATATGAAGCCACTGAAATTTCTGCACGTGATAAACGGGCGGTAGAAGAAGCGAGAAAAGCTTTACAAAAACACAATGATGTGGAACTGGAAAAGCTAAAAGCAAAATATTTATATGGAATTTGATGGAGGTATCAACACGATGAGAGAATTTCTGAAAAAGCTAATTGCAAAGAAGGAAAAAGAAGCCGAAGCAATTCGTTCTAAGATGAAGGCTTCGGAATCTGCACAGGAAGTACGGGAACTGGGGGAAACGCTGCAATCTGTTCTGGATGAATTGCAAGAAGCAAATGACAAGCTTGCAGAAATAGACGACGACACAAACAATACGAGCGAACCGCAGAACGAACCTACAGAAGATCCACAGCGTTCTGAATTTAATCCAGCATTGACAAGAAGTCTTGCTGCATTTAATATGAATCAGCAAGAGCAACGAACCGGAAACGCACTGGACAGCATGGAATACAGACAGGCGTTCATGAAATACGTACAGACCGGCGAATGGAATTACCAGAAGCGTGCGGATGAAACACTGATTACAAGTGATGTGGGTAAAATCATTCCGAATACGATTATGAATGAGTTCATTAAGGATCTGAAAGTTTACGGCAATCTGTACAACAGAGTTCGTAAGCTGAATGTAAAAGGCGGCATAGAATTTCCGATTGAGGAGCTTGTACCGACCGTGACATGGATTACCGAAACGACTGTTTCTGAAACACAAGCAGTCCCGAACATCAAGACAAGCGTTTCTTTTGGCTATCACATTGTAGAAGCACGTCTGGCACAGTCTCTGTTGTCTCAGGTCGTTTCCCTGCCGTATCTGGAAACCGAAATGGCACGCCTGCTAGCTGAAGCGTTTGTTAAGGAATTTGACAGAATTATTGTTTCCGGTACTGGTAGCGGACAGCCACTGGGCATTCTGAACGATGCAAGGGTTAAGACCACAAACAAGATCACTCTGAGTTCTGCGGATATGGCAGACTGGACAAAATGGAGAACTAAGTTTTTCGCAAAGATTCCGCTGGCATATCGTGGCGAAGGTGTAATGATCATGACAGCGGCAACATGGGAAACTTACATTATGACTTTGAAGGATGCAAATGATCGTCCGCTTTACAATGAAACCTATGATCCGCAAACTGGAAATCTGACTTGCCGTTTTGCTGGTCGTGAAATTATTTTGGTTGAACCGGATATTTTAAAAGATTATGATACCGCTACAACTGGCGAAGCGTGGGCGATCTACCTGAAGCCCACAGATTATGCGATCAATACCAACTTGCAGATTGGGTTCAAGCGGTGGTTCGATGATGATAAGAATAAGTATTTCAATAAGGGCTTGTGCATCATGGATGGTAAGCTGCTGGATGTAAATAGCGTGTATATTTTCACGAAGTAAGGTAGGGGCAACGATGAGTAAAGTAGAAGCGTTGAAAGCATTGGCAGTTGCAATGGGGTGTGCTACGAGCATAGATGAGATTACCGGAACGACAGTTGTCGCAGTTTTAGTCTTTATGGCTGAAAATTATCCGCAGTCTTCTTAAAATGGAGGGATCACATATGACCGATGAGGAATTGCTGCAGAAAGTAAAAACGGGCTTGAATATCACAGGTATCTATCAGGATGAAACTCTGAAAATGTATATTGCAGATGTGAAAAGTTTTCTTGTCGATGCAGGTGTGCCGGATGAAATCATAAATAGTTCAGATTCGGTCGGTGTGATCATTCGTGGCGTGTCAGATTTGTGGAATTACGGTATGGGTACTGCGGAATTATCACAGTATTTTATACAGCGTGCAGTACAGTTGATTTATAAAGATACCACGAAAAATGAATTGAGGGAATGAAATGGCAAATTATAGACCAAATGAACCGTTTACCGTTCCTATGTTCCTTTTTATTCCAGAAGTAAAAGTGACAAAGGGTGTTGTAAAGAAAATTTATCCGGAAACCGGAGAGCTGTTTTACTGTTCCTTTCGCACATTTGGTGGCACAGAAACTTTTAGTAATGATGTACTGACCGTAGAAGATACGGCAACACTGGAAACGTGGTATAGACCGGATATTAAGTCGGATTGCATTGTAAAAAATGTAGACGGGAAAGCTTATGAAATTTTAGGGACACCGGAAAATATCAATATGCGGAATCAGATTTTGCGGTTCAAAGTTCGTGCGGTTTCTGGAGGTGTGTGATACGGGAAGAAACAAATTTCTCATTGATACAAGTGGTCTTGCAGAATTGGCACGCAAACTTGATAAAATCGGAAATAATGTCGAAAAGGTTGTGGTACAAGCGTTGGAGGATGCCGGAGAAGATGTAGGTGTTGAGACATTGGAAGCAGTGGCAAATGAGCACCTGCCTCACAAAGGCAAGTATTCGCTTGGTGATACAAAAGAATCTGTCATTTTACATCCGAAAGCTGTCGTGCATGGTTTTGCAATTGAAATTGGAATGGGATTTGATAAAACAAAATCTGGATCTGGGACATTGCTGATAACTGGAACGCCGAGGATGCAACCAGACTTAGAACTTGAAAAAATATTTGCAAGTAGAAAATATACGGTAAATTTGAACAAGCAAATTGCAGAATCCATACAAGATTTAATTGAGGACGAAATGGGAGGATAAACCATGGAAGATTTTTTAATTGAAATTTTGTCACAATTTGAATTTCCTGTTCGTCGTCAAGGCAGTTTTTTAGAGTCTGAACCGTATCCAGATAGTTTTTTCACATTCTGGGGTCGTTCAGCAGATGTGGAAAGCGTTTATGACAATAAAGAACATGCAGTTCTTTACAAGTACGATGTGAATTTCTATTCAACCGACATTGAAAAGACTTACAGTGTATTAAGAGAAGCAAAGAAAAAATTGAAAGAAAATGGATTTGAAGCATGGGGCGATGCCTATGACGTTGCGAGTGATGAAACGACGCATTCAGGACGTGGTATGGGTGTTTCATTTCTGAAAGTATTGAAAGGAGAATAAAACATGGCAGACAATTCTAAAAATGTGTTTGAGTTCCGTGGTGTTGAGGACTTATATTATGCTCGTGTGGAGGAGGACAGCGAGGGTAATTACAAAGTAGGTAACCCAAAACGTTTGTCCTATACTGCTACAATTGCAAAAGAAGTGGAATCCAGCAGTGAAACACATTACTACGATAATAAGGGCATGATTGCAATTACTGCAAAAGGAGCAGAAACATTTACCTTGACCGTTGCACCGCCTCCACTTGCAGTTTTGGCAGAAATCACGGGTCAGGCGTTTGACGCTACAAAAGGAATGTTAATTGAAGGAAATATTACACCTCGTCAATTTGCAATTTTGTACAAAACAAAGGGAACGGATGGATTCTGGCGTTACGTTGTCAAGTATAAGGGCGTTTTTGCAATTCCATCTGAAGAAGTAAATACAGAATCCGACAGTATTGATACGACAAATACGGAACTGACATTTACGGCAGTAAATACCGTACATAAGTTTGAGATTACAGATTCCATTGCTGCAATAGATGGCACTTCACAAAATAAGACAGAATCCATTTCCGGCATTGTTGTAGATGAAAGATATGGACGGGCTGCTAATTTGGCGGATTGGACAACGAAGGTTATGACACCTTCTGACATCGAAGCCGTGACATCCGCATAATATAAGCGTTTTACAAGTAGATACACCGCATGGGGTGCTGTCTCTATGCGGTGTAATTGGAAAGAGAGGTATTTTTTATGGAATTGACATTGAATATTTATGAAGACGGAAAAATTGCAAAGACCTATAAAGCATCTGAATTTGATTTGATGTGGGGTACAATGGAGGATCTTGTAAGCTGCATTGACCTTGATAAAGTGAACGATACCACCGAAGTAGGAAAGATGGTTTTGAATGTATTGCCACAGCTGAAACCGTTATTGAAACAGATTTTCCCTGGCGTGATGGATTCTGAAATCCGCTGCACAAAGGTAAAAGAGCTTGTACCTATTTTTATCAAGGCATTCAAATATGCTTTTTCTGAGATTGGCACACTTTCAGGCGGTAACGTGGGAAACTAACCGTGGGCGGTGAAACGCCGTCCATGTATGATTCTTTTTTTGAAATAACCGTTTCATTATGTGAGCGGTTTACTGCATTAGATCCCATTCGCATACGGCAATGCCCTATGCATGAAGTAATTGTCTTAATGAAAAGAACGGTAAAGTACAATCAGCAGAAAAAGAAGCCCAGGAAGATTATGAAACCAGCAAAAGATACGTGGTTTTAAGGTGGTGATACAGTATGGCGAAAAGCACAGAAACCACAACTAAATTTAAAGTTGATATATCAGAATTAAAAAGCAATCTACAACAGGCAAACCGTGAAATTGCCATGACCAATTCAAAGTTTAAAGAATCCGTTGCAGGAATGGAGAAGTTCACCGATTCAGCAGACGGGTTGACAGCAAAGATTGATCAGTTGAAGAGCGTGAACGGCAGCTATTCAAAAATTTTGGATGAATATGAAAAAAAGCTTGCGGAAACAGTAGAAAAAGAGGGCGAAAGTTCTGAAACTGCACAAAATTTGCAGATCAAAATCAATAATCTGAAAGCAGCTATCAAGGGCAATGAAGCCGCAATTTCAAAGTACAGTGATCAGCTTGATGAAATGACCAGTGAATCGAATAATAGCGTTTCAGCGGTTGATAAACTCACAAAAGAAATTGCAGATCAAGAAGCTGAGCTTGATGACTTAAAAACCGCATATGAAAATGCCGTTCTTGAGTATGGAAAAAGTTCTGATGAAGCCAGAGGGTTAGCGACACAAATTTCCAATTTATCAACTGATTTGAATAATAACAGGAATGCGTTGTCAGATGCAGAAGGTGCTGCTGATAGATTTGACCAAAGTTTGAATGATGTTGACGATTCGAGCAAAACGCTTTCCGATGGATTTACAACTTTAAAGGGTGCACTTGCAGACCTTATTTCAGACGGTATTAAAAAATGTATTGATTCTTTCAAAGAACTTATGACAAGCAGCGATCAAGCCTTGAACACGTTGCAGACAAAAACCGGCATGTCAACTGAAGAAATGTCAAAGTTTAAAGGTGAGATGGAAGAACTGTATAAGGGCAACTACGGGGAAAGCATGGAAGATATTGCAGATGCGATGGCAACCGTTGCCCAAAACTCAAAAGAGACAGACCCATCAAAAATAAAAGACTTGGCACAAAATGCAATTGTATTGCGAGATACATTTGGATTTGAGGTCAATGAATCTATGCGAGCAGCGAATATGCTTATGGATCAGTTTGGGATTTCTGGTGACGAAGCGTTCAATCTGATCGCACAAGGTGCTCAAAAAGGTTTAGACAAAAACGGCGATTTACTTGACACAATAAATGAATATGGTGTTCACTATTCTCAGTTAGGGTATACATCAGAAGAATTTTTCAATTCTCTTGCAAACGGCACAGAAGCTGGGACGTTTTCAGTTGATAAATTAGGCGATGCCATGAAAGAATTCGGCATAAGAACAAAAGACACTGCCACTACAACGACAGATGCGTTTACACTGTTAGGTTATGGTGCGGATGCATCTACAGAGGAAATTTCAAAAACAAAAGAAGAAATTGCAAAGTTAGAGAAAAATCTAAAATACGCACAGATGGAACAGGCAGGATTTAACGACAAAACAAGCGAACTGACTCGTTTAAAAAATGCTGATAAAATCGAAGAATATTCTGCATCACTGGAAGAAGCAAAAGGTAAACTTTCTGCAATGACATCCACAAGCGACACTTCTCGTGGTAGCATTCAAAAACTACAGGATAAGTTCGCAGAAGGCGGTGAATCTGCAAAAGAAGCGACACAAGAAGTGTTGGATGCATTATTTTCCATGGAGGATCCAGTTGCACAAAATGCTGCCGGTGTCGGACTTTTTGGCACAATGTGGGAAGATTTGGGTGCTGATGGTGTAAAAGCCCTTATGGATGTTAGCGGCGAAGCAGACAAAACCGCCCAAACAATGGAGAGTATCAATGATGTAAAATACGATGACATTGGTGCAAGTCTTTCAGAATTATGGAGAACAATACAGGTAGATGTTTTGCAACCCATTATAGATGAAGTTATACCGCCAGTTAAAGAATTTATCGGATGGGTGCAATCCAACTTACCAGAAATTACAGCATTGGTTGTCGGATTAGGGACTGCAATGGTTACTATGTTTGTTGCAAATCAGATTATGGCACTGGTAAAAGCGTTTCAAGCTTTTAAGGCTGCACAAGAGGGTGTGACGGTTGCACAATGGCTTTTAAATGTGGCAATGAATGCGAATCCAATCGGACTGATTGTTTCAGCCATCGCAGGGTTGGTTGCTGCATTTGTTATTCTGTGGAATAAATCTGAAGGATTCCGTGAGTTTTGGATAAACTTGTGGGATAAAGTGAAAACTGCATTTTCTACAGCGTGGGAAGGAATCAAAACTGGATTTGATGCAGTTGCCAATTTCTTCACAGTTACTATTCCAGAAAAATTCAATTCGATTGTAACATTTTTCAAAGAATTACCTGGAAAAGTTGTAACATATATTCAAGAACTACCTGGTAAGATCATTGAATGGGCAGCAAATTTAAAAGCTACTTTTGATATAAAAGTACATGAAATTATAACGGCAATTGGCGAATGGTTTTCAGAATTGCCTTACAAAATTGGTTATGCAATTGGTGCGGTGATAGGAACAATTCTGACATGGGCAGAAAATGTAAAAACGTTTGTGACAGAAAAAGTACCGGAAATTATTGAAAACATCGTCCAATTTTTTAGAGAATTACCTGAAAAAATCTGGGAATGGCTTACAAATACCATTGCAAAAATAGCAACTTGGGCAATCCAAATGCAGCAGAATGCTGCACAGGCAGCAAGTGATTTTATTAGTAATGTAGTAACTAAAATTAAAGAATTGCCTGGCGAAGTATGGAGCTGGTTGACAAATACAATTGAAAAAGTTAAAAATTTTGCGACTGATATAGGAACAAAAGCAACCGAAGCAGCAAAAAACTTGTGGGATAATCTTGTAGACGGAATTACCGGATTGCCAGATAGGATATATAGCATAGGTTCTGATATCGTTAAAGGCTTATGGAATGGTATCAATGATATGGCTGGATGGATTTGGGATAAAATTCAGGGATTCGGGCAGGGTGTACTTGACGGATTGAAAAGCTTTTTTAGCATCAATTCTCCGTCGAAGGTCATGGCAGATGAAGTGGGACAATTCCTTCCAATGGGCATAGCTGAGGGTATTGAAGAAAAGACAAAGACAGCAGTTGACGCTATGCGAAAATCAGCAAAGAAAACGCTTGCAGCAGCGAAAAGTGCAGTGGCAAATGCGAGCAACGATTTGAGTGTCGGTGCTAACGCTACAACTTCCGGCAACAATACCACGATTATAAATAATAATTTCAGTCAGACTATCAATAGCCCGAAACCGGTTGCACGCTATGACCTTTATAGACAATCTAAAAATCTGATATATGCAAAAGGGGTGTAATTTGTGTATTTTGTGAAAACAAAAACAATAGATTTTTCGATAAATAGGAATTTCTGCTTATACAAGATAGACGGATTATGCCCGCCGTCTGCTTCATTAAATTTCAGTACAATCGCAAATGTAGATGGTAAAGTTTATAACTCTGGAAGAATCAATGAAAGAAATCTTGTTTTCTATATCAAAATATTTCCAGACATAGAAACGAACCGAAATATCTTATATCAGCATTTTCCAATTGGTCAACAAGTGAGAATTTTTTATAGAAATGATTTACATAGCATTTATATTGATGGTTATGTGGAATCGTTCGAGTGCGATTTTTTTACCAATAACGAAATGGCACAAATTTCTATCGTCTGTACAGATCCGTATTTTAGAGGAGTGGAAAAGAAAACGGCAGTGATTTCAGTCGTTCAAAAGAATTTTGAGTTTCCGTTTTCCATTCCAGTAAATCAGCCAATAGTAATTTCAGATAGAAAATATGACGTAATAGAAATGATTGATATTGGTACAATTGGAACAGGAATGATAGTAGAATTTGAAGCGATCGGAGATAATGTGATTCGACCATGGTTGCAGAATCTTACCAATGGGCAAAAGATGCAATTAGAAGCAGAGATGAATGCAGGGGAAAAGATAATCATAAATACAAATAAGCATAATTTATCAATCACAAAAGTATTTACAGATGGCAGCACAAAAAATATGCTAAATGCGATGGCAGATGGATTTCAGTGGGTGCAACTTTCGGCAGGAAAAAATCAATTAACAGTCGGAGCGGATCAAAAGGCTGAAAACTTAGTGGTATCGGTAAGCATAGAAGAACTGTTGCTGGGGGTGTAATAGTTGAATCTATATATTTTAAATCAGTCATTTCAAACCGTGGCAGTTATTGACCAATATTCATCGTTGATATGGACACGACGTTACTGGAACTGTGGGGATTTTGAATTGTATCTTCCTGCAAATTCAGATTTATTACAGTATTTAAAAATAGGATACTACATTCATCGTGAAGATTGTGACTGCACCATGATTATTGAGAAAATTGACATCAAAACAGATGCTGAAAACGGAAACTATTTCACAGTTTCTGGTAGAAGTGCAGAATCTATTTTATCTTATCGAATCTGTATGGGAACAGGATGGGGAACAAACTACCCACATTTTTTGTGCCAAGTACTGATTAGTGGTGCATTTGATTTGGAGCAAAAAAACACAAATAGATATGCACCAGAAATAGGTGAATTTAGCGGATGGACTGATGATGTTGGGCATATTATTTGGACAGGCGTATATGAAAATAGCAATCTTATGGATGTTGTTTTTTCAGTTTGTATGGAGTATGGATTCAGTTACAAATTTGTGCGGAATGAAAATAAATTTGATATATTATTTTATTCAGGATCCGATAGAACATTGGGACAGACTGAAAAAACTCCCGTTATTTTTTCTCCAAAGTATTATAACCTTATAAATTCTGAATATGCGTATGACATTTCATCTGAAAAAACAAATGCGTTGGTGGTAGGTGGTGAAGATGAAACAAGAACTGTAATTTGGCATCCAGAAGGAAACCAAGCTAAATCAGGATTGAAAAGACGTGAAATTTACATTGATGCAAAGGATTTGAAGAAAAAGAAAGAAGATGGTAGTTATTATACCGCTGATGAATTTTATCAAATTCTTGCACAAAGAGGACGGGAAAAAATTGCAGAAACAGTGGCATTACCTACATTTTCTGGTGAGGTTGACACTACTCTTCAATTTATCTATCGGCGAGATTGGGATTTAGGTGATATTGTAACCATTGAAAATGAATATGGCATGAATGCAAAAGCAAGAATTTTGGAAGTTATAGAAGTGGATGATGAAAATGGCTACAAAATCACGCCTACACTTTCAGATTGGGAGATGATTTAAATGTTAGAAGCTGGATTTTTCGACAGTATAAATGGAGACAGAACATATAACTCAAGAGACTTTTCCGACTTTTTTGAAGGGATAATTGCAGATGGCATTTATGCGTCTGTTGGAAAGGCTTTTCAGGTTTTTGCAGATGGATCTGGATTGCAAGTATCTGTTGATACGGGGCGTGCTAAAATATTAAATAGATATGTAAGGAATACATCTATTCTTACAAAAGAAGTTGATGCCCCAGATACCACAAATGCACGATGGGATGCCGTTGTATTAAAAATTGATCTGGATAGTCGTGGGGGCTACATTGATATTTTAACTGGAACACCAGCGGAAGATCCTCAAAAGCCAACCACAACGGATACAGCAACGGCAAAATCTTTTGTACTTGCTTATGTGAAAGTGCTGCCACAGACTACGGCAATCACCTCTGAGAACATCGAAAACAATCGTGGTGCTGCAAATTGTCCGTGGGTTGCTGGAATTTTAGATATATCAAATATTATTCAACAGCATGAAGAAAGTGTAATAAAAGCAAAATCGCAGATTGATGAACTTGTATATGATACCAGAACTGAACTGAATCAGATAGAAACTGATATGCGTTTGCAAATGGAACAAGATATAAGTGAATCAAAGCAAGAAATTGATCGAACAAAGGCAAATTTTGAAACATGGTGGAATGATGTAAAACAGCGTTCGCAGAGACTTCAAAATTACACAGGCTGGAAAGCAGCTGAAACGGATGGACAAACAGATTTTGAAATTTTGGATGGTATCAATTTTAATATCGACAAGCATGTGATAATAGTGTATAGAAATGGTATACATTTGATTGTAGGACACGAGTACACAATAGATTACACGACAACACCACAAATTATCAGACTTTTTTCTGGTGTAAGCGTGGGTGATGTGATCTCTTACGATGTGATAAAATTTGAGTAATGAAGAAAGGAGAATCTACATGAAAGAAACCATTTGTACTGCTTTTGGCTTGGTTGGCAGTTTTCTTGCCGCTCTGTTCGGCGGATGGGATTCTGCATTGGCAACGCTCCTTATTTTCATGGGGGTAGATTACGCCACAGGCATTATTGTAGCGGCTGCCGGAAAGTCACCAAAGGGCAAGCTATCCAGTAAAATCGGCTGGAAAGGACTTGCAAAGAAGTGTATGATTCTGCTGCTGGTGTTGGTTGCTGCTCGGCTGGATGTGGTTCTGGGAACGTCCTATGTGCGTGCTGGGGTGTGCATTGCCTTTATGTGTAATGAAGTCATCAGCATTTTGGAGAATGCCGGATTGATGGGTGTACCGCTGCCAGCAGCACTGAAAAATGCAGTGGAACTGCTCCAGAAAAAGGAAAAGTAAAAACCGCCCGACAGCGGAAAGGCTGCCGAACGGCTTTCAGGGTTATTCTGTTTTCTCTGGTTTGTCTCTGCAAAGTTCGTCCAGTGTCACACCGAGAGCATCAGCAAGCTTGATGGCATTGGATACAAGACAGTCACCGTTTCTGAGGATATTTTCTACTGTACGTTTTGGCAGCCCTGCCCTATCCGCTAACTGTCGAACCGTCAAACCTTTTTTAAGACGGATTTGTTTTAAGTTCATTTTTTCCCTTTCTGGTAAAAATAGATTGCAAGTTTTGCGACACCAAATAAAATGAATAGGCAACCGAGTTTTGCAAGTATTCCCATTGCGTTGACATTGGCGTTATTTTATGATATAATGAGTGAGTAGCAGGGAGGGTGGTGTTTACCGCCCTGTGCTACCCCTTTTCTGTTAATCCATGATTTTGTCAATCAGTATTAGCAGAAATCCAACTGTGAAGTCTATCAACGCACCAATCAGAAGATTGCGGACATCAATCTTTGTTTTTGGCTTTTTGCGTTTGGTAGGCTTCTTTTTTTGTTTTGCCAATGCTTTTTCACCTCCCTTCCATGATTCTATTATACCACCTTTTTAGGTGGTTGTCAAGTGCTTTTTCAAATTTTTATAATTTTTTTGAAAGGAAGATAATAGTGGCAGTAAATACTTATAAACAGGATAATAAAACGCAACTTTCCCCTCATTTCAATGTGCGAGAATTTAAGTGTAAGTGTGGGGATACGCATGATATTCTCATTTCCAGCGAACTGATAGATAAACTGGAACAACTCTAT
>DYCW01000232.1 GCA_019417865.1 Ruminococcus sp.
ATAAGAGACAGATATAAGTATACACGAAGCAAATGAAAATTGCGATAAAGAAAAGAGTGGTTTTTTTGAACAAAGAAATATTAAATTGTAAAAAGCACATCCATTTCATTGGAATCGGCGGTTCTGGCATGTATCCGCTGGTACAAATTCTACACACAAAGGGCTATTATATCACCGGCTCCGATAATAACGAATCGGAAACCCTGCAAGCTGTTCGAGATATGGGAATCCCAGTTATCATGGGACAGCGTGCGGAAAACATTGAAGGGGCAGATCTGATTGTCTATACAGCTGCCATCATGGCGGATAATCCGGAGCTGATTGCTGCAAAAGAAGCAGAAAAAAACAATGGCGTCGCCCTGATGGAACGCAGCGAACTGCTCGGTCTGGTCACAAGCTGGTATGACAATGCCATCTGTATTGCTGGCACGCACGGCAAGACTACAACTACCTCTATGACGACACAAATTCTTTACGATGCCGGTGCTGATCCGTCCGCTGTCATCGGCGGAAAGCTTGCCTGCATCCATGGCAGCGGACGCTGTGGCAAAAGTGATATTATGACCTGTGAAGCCTGTGAATTTGTGGATACCTTCTTGAAACTGTATCCGGATATCGCTGTACTGCTGAACATTGATGCAGACCATCTGGACTATTTCGGCACAGTGGAAAACATCATCCGTTCGTTCCACAAATTCGCAGAGAACACATCAAAAGTCATCATTTACAACGGAGATGACGAAAAAACTTGCAAAGCAGTGGAAGGCATTACCGGCAAGGAATTCATTACCTTTGGCAAACAGGAGGGCAATGATTATGTGGCTGAAAACATCGTACATGTTTCTGGACTGGAAACCCATTTCGATGTTCGATACCACGGCAAACGGCTCGGCACGGTTGTTTTAAATATTGCTGGTGTCCACAATGTTTTGAATGCACTGGCTGCCATTGCAGCCGCTCGTTATGTCGGCATTTCCTTTGAAGATGCGGTCAAGGGACTTGCCAACTTCCACGGTGCTGGCAGACGCTTTGACAAAAAAGGAGAAGCCTGCGGCATTACTGTGGTAGATGATTACGGACATCACCCAACAGAATTGACTGTTACCCTACAGGCAGCGATGGAAATGCCGTTCCATGCGGTATGGGCTGTCTTCCAGCCGTTCACCTTCTCTCGAACTGCCATGCTGTTGGACGATTTTGCAAAGGCACTTTCCATTCCGACCCATGCAGTTCTGACCGATATTATGGGTTCCCGGGAAAAGAATACCTATCACATTTTTACCCGTCAGCTCGGTGAAAAAATCCCAGGAGCCGTTTGGTTTCCGCAGGATGAAACTGACCCAGAATCCAATGACGAACGAAAATACAAAAACTTTGCAGATGTCTGCCAGTATGTCTGCGACCACGCAGAACCAGGTGATCTAGTTATCACAATGGGATGCGGCGATATCAATAAAGTAAATAAGATGATTTTAGAGGAACTACAGCACAGGGAACAACAGACAAAACAAGGATAACTGCAAACAGAAGGAAGCGGAACCCCATCCGTTTCCCCTCTGTATTACACAAATTATCGGTATCTCACGCCCCACAATTTCTTATCCACACTTTTTTTCACAAAAAACCTTTTCATTTTTAAAAAAATGGATTATAATAAAAGCTGCACATGGT
>DYCW01000233.1 GCA_019417865.1 Ruminococcus sp.
GATGTGTATAAGAGACAGTGTATATACTGGAAGAAAATCCACCTCTATAATTGAAAAGTTTAGACCAATTGTAAAGGAATCTTTAAACCAATTCATTTCTGAAACAATGAATGACAAACTTAAAACAGCATTGGGGGTAAATGAAGTACCAGACATTAAAACAGCCTCTAAAAAGACAGATGATACTGACACATCAAAAGAAGAGGATGCATCCTCTACTTCTAAAAAATCAAGTAAAATTATAACAACAGAAGAAGAACTGGAAGCGTTTTTCGTCCTGAAAAATATGCTAAAAGAAAACATACCATTTGATAGGATCAGCTATAAAGATGGTGTGAATTACATGACGATTATCTGCGATGGAAAGGTCACAAAATGGATTTGCCGTCTCTACTTTAATGGCACAAAAAAGTACATTGCAGTTCCGGATAGTAATGAGAAACGAAAAGAAAAAAGATTCGATATCGAAACACCATATGATATTGAAAAATATCAAGAAGAGATAATGAAATCAGCTTCAAGATTTTTTGAAAAGCAAGTATAAGGGATTGAAAGCAACTTTCGGCAAAATCAGGAGGATGTTCCAAATGAAAAAGATATTGTGTGTAATTATGGCTCTGTCGCTGCTCGCTGCTGTCGGATGTGGAGATACCACAGATACAACAGAGTCAGAACCTACCACAGAAGCTACTACAGCTGCTACAACGGAAGCAACTACTGTATTCACTACCAAAGCCACAGAAAAAACGACAACAACAGAAGTAACAACAAAAACAAGCACTATTTCACAGCCAAATACTACAGAAATCATTGACAAGATTGCAAACGATGCAAAAGCAGCAGCTGCAACTGCTACACCAGAAGATCTGCAAAAAGCATTGCAATCATTACGGAACTATCAAAACTTCTTTGTAAACAATGATACAATGTATTATGCTATGTATAATAGCCAACTTTTGTATTACTACTACGAAAACACGAATACGCCTTATGAACAAGCTGGCTTTTATGCCTTTGCAGCAATTAAATATGTTTATCGTGGAATTGATACCCCTGAAAGTGCGGATACCGTTGACAATCTCTCAAAATTAGAAACGGCGTTAAGTCAATGCATAGATATTGTACCAACGGAAACTACAGCTGTTACAACAACGATCGTCATAACAGAGGAAAATGTCGTAGAAACAATTGCAGTAGAACAGCCAGACAGCAATCAATCCAATAGCAGAACAGTATATATCACAAAAACAGGAAAAAAATATCATTACAGCGATCAGTGTAATGGCGGTACCTATTATCCAACTACACTGGATGAAGCATTACGAAAAGGATTAGAACCATGCGGCAAATGTGTTAACTGAAATAATAGCACATATCTCACTTCAAACGGATATACTATCCGTAGGAGGTGTGAGATATGCAAAAAAAGGAGGAACAGCATATGTTTAATGTTTTGGCAAAACCAGTTGAATGTGCATTGGTTGTAGACCCTGAAAAATTGACAGAGTTTCTGAAGCATAAGCCAAATCAAAAAATGAAAGAACGGATACTGAGAAACGCAAAGCGATTAGAAGAACAAATGGAAAAGAGTGGCGATAATAAATAATGTACGGAAACCAGATTGCAATTGATAAACCAATCCGAGTGAATGAAGATAGTATTCAAATAATAAAATCTTTCAACTGTGGCAATGAGGTAATCAATGAATACCTAAAAAATAAAGCAAAAGATGATGCACAAGCTGTTACATTTATCCTGATTGATAAAAAAGAAAAAGCTGTCATTGGTTACTACTCATTAAATTGTTCTGGATTCATAATAAAATCTATGAGTCATTTTACAATTTATCCAGCAGTAGAAATAAAAATGTTTGCAATGGATGAAAAATATCATCATCTTCCATACTCCGATGATCCAGAAGATGGAACTTTTAGTGACTACATATTTAGTTTTGTAATTTCAAAAATATATGACTTTACAGAAAAGTATTGTGGTGCTGATAAAATTATCCTATACTCTGTGCCAAAAGCTAAAAATTTCTATAAGAAAAATGGATTCCTTGAATTTGAAGATTTCATGTTGAAATCAGAAAGTCGGTTTTTGGATGGATGTATTCCTATGTATATGGATTTATAATTATTTATTTTGCACTTTTGCGTGAAGCCTGCTCTCTCCTATAAAAAATCATTTTTATTATCCCTTTTATTATTATCACAAATCAGCGTGATAGATACCCACAATGAATGTGGTGGTACGATACACCTATTGGGGTAGTGTAGTGCATTCAACGTGATTGTAAAGAACGTTTTCAACAATTTCAACGTTAAAAATACCCCTGCCAATTTCGATTGACAGGGGTAAAAAATATTAAGAAAATAAAATGGAAAGATAAAAATAACCAGTGTAAATATTATAACATTATATCTACTGGCTGTCAATCATGAAAGGGTGAAAAATTATGGCAACAGCAAAAAAACTGCCATCCGGAAACTGGCGTGTCAACTTGTTTGTCGGAAAAGATATAAATGGGAAACGAATCTATAAATCCTTTACTGCTGAAACAAAAAAACAAGCAGAATTTCTGGCAGCAGAATATAATCTAAAACGAAAAGAAAAACCAAAAGAAATTACCGTTGGGGATGCGATTGATGGATATATAACATCAAAGGAAAATGCGCTATCTCCTACTACAATTGCTGAATATCGTCAAACACGCCGAAATAAATTACAACGTTTGATGAGTGTCCCACTGAATAAGCTGGATAATATCATGATTCAACAAGCAATCAATGAAGATGCTGCACGATTGTCTCCAAAATTCGTCCGAAACGCACATGGGCTGTTATCAGCTGCGTTAAAAATGTATCTGCCTGATTTTGTATTACGAACAACATTACCAAAAAACAACCAAAAATAAAAGACTTGCCAACACCAGAAGAAGTACTAAATGCTATAAAGGATACAGATGTTGAATTACCCGTATTGCTTGCTTTATGGCTTGGTATGCGACTATCAGAAATACAAGGGCTCCGATTTAGCGATGTGTTCCCCAACAGTATCATCACAATTTCTCATGTTCGAGTTGTAGTAGACGGAAAATTAACAGAAAAAAGTACAACTAAAACATATAATAGCACAAGAAGAATCCAAGCACCAATTGAGATTATCCAAATGATTCAACAAATACCACGTGATTCCAACAGCGAATATATTGTAACATATTGCCGTGGTGGAATTTATAAAAGATTTAAACGAGTTATCAAAAATGCAGGTCTAAAAGATATGACATTCCATGATTTACGGCATCTAAATGCATCTGTTATGCTGGCTTTAGGTGTGCCTGATAAATATGCAATGGAACGTGGTGGATGGGCGTCTAACAACGTCTTGAAATCAGTATATCAGCATACATTCAGCGATGAACGTCAACACATAGATAATCGAATTGATGATTATTTCAGAAAAATTTTCAGTACTGAAATAGACGGAAAATAATCTTTTCTAATCTCTATGCAACACAAAATGCAATACAAATAATGAAAAATAACGTATTTACATATGTTTTTTACGAACCCATTTAGATTCAAGTCCTGTCACCCGCACCAATTTAAAAAGTGAAAAAACCTGCGTAATTTCGGAAAATGCCGAATGACGCAGGTTTTTCTATTTTATCTGGAATGCTGCAATGCTTCTATAACCTGCAGGGTTTCCTCTATTATCAGATTATTAATTTTTGTATTCATAAATTTCATTCTTGCCATCTTCGTTTTCTCACTACAGACTAAATATTTTAGCACCGAATCTTCAGCATTGTAGCATCTCCTACTACCACGCATCTTCCAATACCTGCAGGCAAAAACACTGTTTCACCCTTACACAACCTTACCGGTTTCTGCTCGGTATCCATTGTCTCTACTTGACTATAACCGTCTATACACATCAGTACTTGAAACGAATTGTCCATAACAGAGAATGAAAAGCCCTTTGTTACCTGAATCCGCTCCGTTTCAAAATATTTACAGCGACACAGAAGCTCCCTGGAACATCCAGGATAGTGCTTCACCAGCCTTGGCTTCTGTTTTGCTTCTGGTGTAACCTCCATGTCCATGACCTGTAACGCTTTATCAAAATGCAGCTCACGTTTTTTTCCGCTTTTATCTACCCGATTGTAATCATAAACCCGATATGTCACATTGGAGCTTTCCTGGATTTCAGCCACCAAAATACCTGCACCGATACCGTGTACAGTTCCCGCAGGGACGTAGAATACATCGCCTTTGTGAACCTTTACTTTCTGCAAATGTTTGTCCAGTGTTCCGGTTTCTACTGCTTTTTTCAGAATCTCCGGTGTGACCTTATGCTGAAAACCATAAATCAGGCTTGCTCCCTCCTCAGCATCAATGACATACCACATCTCAGTTTTGCCATTCTGATGCTCATACTTTCTTGCATATTCATCATTCGGGTGCACCTGTACCGACAAATCCTTCTTCGCATCAATGAACTTTATAAGGACAGGAAGTTCTCCGTTTTTTACCTTTGTACCAATGTACTCCGGGTGTTGCTTCAGCACCTCCGCAAGTGTCATGCCTTTGAATTCACCATTTTTAACATAGCTAGGACCATCTGGGTGAATTGAGCACTCCCATGTTTCCGCAAGTGGAGTCAGATCAATCTTTTTTTCATATTCCTCTCTTAGACGGGTACCACCCCAGAGGTAGTCTTTTCCAGTAGGCGTTAGCTTCAGAATTTCCATATCTCTACCGCCTTTTAATTCCATTCAAATTTAACCTTGTCACCTGCACTAATCTCCTCACCAAGCTGAACCTCAATCATATCAAGTGCAGTAATGGCCTCAACAGTGTGCTTGCAGCCTGCTGCAATCGTAATTACATCACCGGTGCGAAGCGTTTGCTCCATGCCATCTACAATGGCTTTCCCCTTGCCAGAAACCACTGTCCAAACTTCCTCACGGTAGTTATGCATATGGTAAGTCATATGCTCGCCTGCTCTCATGGAAATCTTGACGGTCATGGAACCGGGTTGTACGTCAATGACAGTGTACGTCCCCCAAGACTTCTCGACATACATTGCCTCGGTTTCAATCTTCTCAACATATGACTTCATATAACCGCTTCGCTCTTTGTCTGAGATCAAGATGCCATCACCACTTGCTGCGATAATCATGTCCTTACAGCCCATACAAAGAATAGGAATGTTTAACTCATTCACCACGTTGGTATTTTCACAGACTTCATCCAGAATAGCCTTACCCTTAGTTTTGTCGGCCATAACTTCAGCCATCATGTTCCAAGTACCGACATCTTTCCAGTCACCACTATAGCGAAGTACCTGAATGGATTCTTCCTTTTCCACTACCGCATAGTCAAAGCTAATTTTCGTCAGTGTATCATATTTACAGAACAAATCCCGATAGTCCGTAAAGTCAATCATGCTGTGTGCTTTATCCAACAGATAACCCAACTTAAACGCAAAGATGCCTGCATTCCACAAAGCATGCTGTGTAAGATATTTTTTCGCTGTTTCAGTATCCGGCTTCTCCTTGAACTCTTTCACCTTGCTGATATTATTAGCAGACGCAGGGATAATATATCCGTACTTCTCACTGGGATAGGTCGGTTCAATGCCCATTAGTGTGAGATTTGCATTACCCTGCTCGGCAAGCTGCTGCAACGTCTTGACCGATTCGTAATAGGTGTCATCCACATATGGATCAACCGGGCAAACCACCACCGATTCATCTGCACTAACCTCCAATTCGTCATAGAGATAGGCAGCTGCCAGTGCAATGGCTGGAAAAGTATCACGGCGGCATGGCTCCACACAAATAGAAGCTTTTTCACCAAGCTGATTCTTTATTGCACTTGCTTGCGATTTACTGGTGGCAATCGTCACCTTTGCATCAGCATCCACCGTCGTAATCTGACGATAAACACGCTGCACCATCGACTCATAGTTGCCCCTTTCATCTTTAAACAGCTTGATAAACTGCTTGCTACGCACATCATTGGAAAGAGGCCAAAGACGCTTGCCACTGCCACCAGAAAGTAAAATAATATTCATACCTTAGTCCTCCCTAAAGTTATCGGTAACGTCAGCCATGCTGATGAGGGAATCATCCCTAGAGAAATCTATTGCTGGATAATCGGTCACAGCATTTAATACGCTATCACCTGTTTCGCCTATCTGAGAACAAGTTGACATCCAAACTCGTTATATACTTTATATCTGTTGTACTCCTTCGGATTGTGTGAAGCAGTTATTACTGAACCGACTAAAGCATTCTGTATTCAGTTCCTTCATTTCTACGTATATATCCAATTTATCAAAATAACTAACTATTAGTGCTAATTGCTTTTGGATTATATTCTACAATTAACTTTATCACAATTTGTATTTTAGCTATAAATCAGCTACTGAAAAAGGTGTACAAAAAATAGGGCAACAGCTGCAAAATGAGTTATAATGTAGATACACTGACCCAAAAGAGCGTTGTCCTATGAATATAAGTATACACCATTCAGAAGAAATTTGCAAGAGACTGCGAGCAAAAAATGACAGAATCCATTTCAGCCTATGCAATGGCGTACATTATCGCAATTTAGCATGCCTGATTTCTTGCTTAGTTTTCGATATTCTATCCATTTTATTTATTCCATTCCCGTCTTAAAACTCTCCTAGACCTCTTTGGAGTTATTTTACCATTTTTATTCTTTTTTGGTAGGCGGGGGATTATTGAACAGATACAATACTTCAAGGTTCGTACGCTGCTGCTTCAGGTCGTTAATTCGTTCAATTTGAGCATCTCTTGCAGCGGTGTCAACAGTGCATCTCTGGTAATGTTCCGAATGTGGTACTTGCACAGACAGATGTACAATGAATAATATCAAGATAGTAAATGGCGGATCTGTTTGGGGTGATAATTGTACGCACTGTATGGCATGTATAGCAGGATGTCCCAAAGAGGCTATTG
>DYCW01000234.1 GCA_019417865.1 Ruminococcus sp.
CCTCTTCCAATGCACTCAATAAAATATTATAGGATTTCATCTTTTCCTCCTTTTTGTCCTATCATAGGACAAGAAAATTCTGTCGATATTGTATCATACAAATTGTCCAATGTCAAGACAAAAAGGAGAATTTTTTATGGCTCGTATCATTGACCAGCAGAAAAAGAATCTGATTGGTGCAAATTTGCGTTTTTATCGGCAAAAATCCGGCTACAGTCAACAGCAGCTTGCCGATAAACTAGAAACACTTGCAGTTTATATTTGTCGTGGTTCGATTTCCAGAATCGAAGACTATTCCCGTACTGTGACCGATATTGAATTGGTTGCTCTGGCAGAGATTTTGCATATTTCTGTTATGGACTTACTAACCACACAAAACCAATAAAGCAACAAATTGCTTTCCACAAGTTCCCTCATTTTTTCACATACACCTTCATCCATGTATAAAACCGTGCCCTGATGCATAAAAATAGTCAGGGCACGGTTTCTTTTATTTTTCCACAAATATTATTTATCTTAAATGCTTATGATATATAATCAAAAAAGAATTTTATGTTTCTTTTTTACTTGCAACTCCTGTCAATCCTTCCTCCTGTACCATTTTCTCTTTCGTATTTTTCTTCTGCTTTACAATTCTTCCCCTTTTTGCATTTTTCCGAAATTTTTATAAAACTGTCTCAAAAACTATTTGCTTTTTTCGCATGATGTGGTATAATAAAGTGTAATCAAATTTTGACATGGAGGTTTTTTCTATGGCTGAAATGGAACTCTATCAGAGCTGGCTGGAAAACGCTGTTGACGACCCCGATTTACAGTTAGAATTAAAGGCAATTGCAACAGATACGGAAGCGATTCAGGATCGTTTCTACCGTGATCTTGCATTCGGAACCGGTGGTCTACGTGGTGTCATCGGGGCTGGCACCAACCGTATGAATATCTACACCATTCGCAGAGCAACACAAGGGCTGGCTGACTACGTAAAAGAAGCCTTCGCAGAGCCGAGCGTTGCAATCTCCTACGACAGCCGCATTAAATCCACAGACTTTGCAAAAGCGGCTGCTGAAGTACTTGCTGCAAACGGTGTTAAAGTACACATCTATACCGAATTAAAACCCACTCCAATGTTGTCCTTCGCCGTCCGTGCCCTGCATTGCAGTGCTGGTATCATGGTGACCGCAAGCCATAACCCAGCAAAGTACAACGGCTATAAAGTCTATGGCAGTGACGGCTGTCAGATGACCATTGATGCTGCGGATGCCGTTCTTGCAAAGATCAACGCATTGGATATATTCCGTGATGTAAAGCATATTCCATTTGAGGAGGCACTTGCTTCCGGCATGATTTCCTATATCGGCGAAGAGATCATGGAGGAGTATTTCCAGAATGTACTCGAACAGAGCATCAATCCTAACTTATGTGCAGGCAGCGGTCTGAAAATCGTTTACACGCCGCTCAATGGCACAGGTAACAAGCCCGTTCGCACCATTCTGAACCGCATTGGCATTCAGGATGTCACCATTGTCAAGGAACAGGAACAGCCAGACGGCAACTTCACCACCTGTCCGTATCCAAACCCGGAAATCCGTGAGGCATTGCAGCTTGGTTTGCAGTATTGTGATCAGGTAAAACCAGATTTGCTGCTGGCAACCGACCCGGACGCTGATCGTGTCGGCATCGCTGTACCAGACGGAAACGGCGGTTATGCCCTCTTCTCCGGCAACGAGGTTGGTGCTATGCTGCTGGAATATATCTGCGAGCAGCGTGTCGAAAAGGGCACTATGCCAGCACATCCAATAGCAATCAAAACTATCGTTACCACAGATATTGTAGACGCAATCTGCAAGGCTTATGGTGTGGAACTGCGTGAAGTTCTGACAGGCTTTAAGTTCATCGGCGAACAAATTGGGTTCCTGGAAGAGAAAGGCGAGGAAAATCGCTATGTCTTCGGCTTTGAAGAAAGCTATGGCTATCTGGCAGGCACATATGTTCGAGATAAAGATGCTGTGGTGGCTTCCATGCTGATCTGTGAAATGGCTGCCTATTATCGCACAAAAGGAATTTCTATGATACAGGCAAGAGAAAATTTGTACAAGAAGTACGGCGTTTACGTACACACACAGCACAGCTTTACCTTCGAAGGCGAAAGTGGTATGATTCGGATGCAGAACATCATGGAACATCTGCGTACCCATCGACCGGAAAAAATTGATACCCTGCAAGTTATCCAATTTGCAGATTATGAAAAACAGATTTCTGTCGACCTGAAAACTGGTACAGAAACCGCAATTACGCTGCCGAAATCCAACGTGCTTTCGTTCACACTGGAACAGGGGGCAAAGGTCATTGTCAGACCATCCGGTACAGAACCGAAAATCAAAGCCTATTATACCACCACTGCTGCCACTTCGGAAGAAGCAAATGCCATGAAAGAGGCATTGGATACTGCATTCAGTGCCATTATGTTGGCAGAATAAATATTGTATAAAATTGGAAAACCGCTGTTCCTGCTTATAGACATGGGACAGCGGTTTTTGTATGTACTATCTCACACTGTGAAAAAGCCGCATGGAAATTTTCTCCATGCGGCTTTCTGCCGTTTATATAGATAAAACTTACTTCCGCTTACCCAATACAATGCCCAAACCTGCAATTGCCATGATACCAACAATCACACCTAGACCTTTGTCTGCAGTCTTCGGGGTAGAAGCTGTGCCGTCAACTGGTGCATCTGTAATCGAACCTTCTACCTTGCCTTCTTCCGGAATATCAGAGAACATCTCTCGCAAAGCATCCTTCAAATCTTCTGTATTTTCAACTGTACGATTATAAATCGGATCGCTTGCCAGATCTCTTACAAATGCAGCGTCACTAACAGAAGAACTACTATCAAAAATGCCAACACTATAAACCGTTGCTATGGTCTTCAAATTTTCATTATCAAATTGTAAGGCAGCATTTTGATAATCATTATAGTCATAGCCATCATGACTATAGTCTGTCGTAGATTGATCTGAGCCTTTATTTGGAACACCATCTGTCATAATGATAACGGCTTTCTGTGCCCCTGTACTATCCTCTAAAATTAACTTGACTGCACGCATCGCATCATACATATTTGTTGCAGAACCTGATGTCAAACTATTGATTTGGGCAACTACCGTATTTAAATCACTGGTTTTATCAAAAGTGTAGATATTGCTGTCAAATCCAACAACCGAAACCGTTGCATCTGTTCTCTGTGTCAAGAAAGTATTGCAAACTAAAATGGCAGCTTCCTTCAGATTGTTTAACTGTGTGGTTTCCATACTTCCAGAGACATCCAGCATCAGCACAATGTCATCATAGTAGTTCAGCGGAACTGCACCCTGTGTACCCGGCTTATCAATAACTGTAGTCACAACCGGATTCCCTGTTGCTGCTGACGTAACAGTTGTAGTTACAGTGGTCTGTGATTCCTCCTGCACCAACGCTACTTCTGCGGTTGTGGTCACAGATTCCACCACTTCTGTTTCTTCTGCCAACGTAGTCGTAATAGCAGCGTCTTCTGCGGCTTCTACAGCCGGTACATCTTCCGTTGCAGCTTCTGCATTCGTTTCCGTAGTTTCAATATCCATGCCAAGTGCAGATACCGCTTCTTCTACGCTGTCCACCTGCAAAGCATCCTCCGGAATGATTGTTTCTACAGATTCCGTTTCTGGTACTACTTCGTCCGCAGCAGCATGCAGACCGCCAAGTCCAATGCTTGCCATGAGTCCTGCCAGCAATACCGCTGTCACTTTTTTCTTTTCCATACAATTCTTCCTTTCTGTTTCCATTTTTTCTTTTTATGGAAACTATGTGTTTATTATACTGCTTTCCATTTGATTTGTCAATATAATCCTGGTATTTTCTTGCAAAATTAACAAAAAATTATCTTCCATTTTCAAAACAGAAATAAATAACGACGAAAGACCGCATGGAAAAGTTTCCCTGCGGTCCTTTGTTCGTATTCATTTTTATAAAAAATCAATTCACAATATCTTACTTCCGTTTGCCCAATACAATACCCAGACCTGCAATTGCCATGATACCAATCATCACACCCAGACCTTTGTCTGCGGTCTTCGGGGTAGAAGTTGTGCCATCAACCGGTGCATCGGTTACTGAACCTTCTACCTTGCCTGCTGGCTTTTTCGGATCTTCCGTCACAATCTGCTGGAAAACCATCTGAAAAGCATCCTCCAGATCATCGCTATCTGTTACAATATAGCTGTACGACGCATCACTTGCCAAATCCCGTATAAACGCTGCATTTTCATCAGAGTAATAGTCATGGAAAAATCCAATACTGTAGACCGTTGCATCTGTTTTCAGATTCTCATTATCAAACTGCAAGGCTGCATTTTGTTCTGCATCATAACCATAGTCTACCGTATAATCATAGGAACCATCATTCGGCATGCCATCTGCCATGATAATAACGGATTTCTTCTCTCCGTTGCTACCGTTTAAAATCAGCTTTACCTGCTCCATACCGCCATACATATTCGTTGAACCATTTGTAGAGAGTTCCGAAATATAAGTGGTCAGTGTCGTTAAATCACTGCTGTACGGGAGATACTCCACATCGCTGCCAAATACCACAACCGAAATCGCCGTAGTCGGACTATTCTGCAAAAATGACTCGCAAATTTCTGTTGCCGCCAACTTCATGGCATCCATTGGATCTCCGTACATACTGCCCGAAATATCCAGTAAAAGTACAACATCATCATAATAATTGATGGGAGCACTGCCCTGCTCTTCCCCTGTCATAACCGTTGTAACAACCGGAACATCCGTGACAATGGAAGTCACAGTTGTCACGGACGGAATGGTTTCCTGTGCCAGAACAGCCTCTTCTGCTATCGTTGTAGTGGTAGTGGTTTCCGTTGTCGTCTCTTCCATTGTAGTTGTCGTAGCTGCCGACTCTGATTCTGCTGGCTCTGTCATCCTCCCCAATGCGGTTACCGCCTCTTCGACACTGGTGACTTCCAAAATTGTCTCTGTTTCCACCTCATTGGATTCCTCTGCCGCAGCTACCGATAAACTTCCCATGCTTGATGCTGCCGCTGCTGCGGTCAGCAAAAGTGCTATCCACTTGTTTTTGTCCATATTTCTTTTCCTCTCTTTCCAACTCACATAGATTTTGTGTTTTCCATTATAGCACTTTTTTTATTGCTTTACAAGAAAGTTTTGGTTGCACTTTTCAGAAAAAAACAGCGAAAATGTAAAGTTCTGTTTACATTCTTACAAAAAGTCTCGTTTTTTCTGACTATAAAAAGCGGTGCACATGGCAACCGCTTCCTATATCCATTATTCTGTTTCCCCATTCTCTTTTGCAAAGATCATTGTGATGGTAGTACCTACCCCTTCTGTACTCTCCAACTGTATCTTTGCATGATGCAGCATGACACCATGTTTCACAATAGAGAGACCAAGTCCGGTTCCGCCCACTGCCTTGGAATGACTCTTATCCACACGATAGAACCGCTCAAATACTCGCTCCTGTTCCGCTTTTGGAATGCCGATACCAGTATCTTCCACTGTCACACAAGCATTTCCATTTTGGCATGCGACAGTTACTATCACACTGCCCTGCTCCCGGTTGTATTTAATGGCGTTTTCACAGACATTATAGAGCATTTCATCCAATACCTGCCTTACACCACGCACATTACAAGCTGCTGTACCAGTTACCTGAAATGTCACGCTCCGCTTTTCCCACAGCGACTGCAACCGATTCTTGACCGCTTCTGCCAGTTCCAGTAAATCAACAGACTCCCATACAAACGGTGCGGACTGCTCATCCAATTGTGACAGTTTGATAATATCCCCGATCAGTGTAATGAGCCGCTGCGATTCATCATAAATCTTTCCAGCAAAATGCGGTACATCTGCCGGCAGCATGATACCATTTTTCATAATCTCTGCGATACCAGAAATCGAAGTCAGTGGTGTTTTCAACTCGTGAGAAACGTTTGCTGTAAATTCTCTTCGATAGCGTTCCTGTTTTTCTTTTTCTGTGACATCCAGTATCAGAATTACGACACCAATCAGGTCATCTTCCCTGGTTTGCATCTCCTGCGGTGTTTCATTCTGGAGAACCGGATTGGCAATCATCTGGTAAACTCGCCCTTCCCGTTCCAACAAGTCACTGCAATGCCTGCCATGCAAAGCTTGATCCAATACATTCCGGAATGGTTTTCCTCGCTCCACTGTCAGAATATTTTTCTGTAATACCGAACACTGGATACCAAACAAATGCAATGCACTCTGATTACAAGTCAAAATTGTATATTGTCGGTCAATGACAAACAAACCTTCCTGCATATGTTCTGTAATCATACTAAATTCATACTGCTGCTGTCGCAAGGCATCCATTTTCTGTGCAATTTCACGATTTTGCCCTGCCAGCTTGCAGAGCAGCGGGTCAAGTTCTTCATATGCTGACATCCGCTCCGGATGTTCCAAATCCAGCTCATTGATCGGTTTTATAATTTTTTTGGTCAACTGATAAGAAACGATGGCTGTCAAAATCATCATGACGAGCAAAATGAATAATGCCTGTATGATTAAAACACCCATCATCGCAAATAAAGAACGATGCTCCATCGAAATACGCAAAACCTCTTGATTGTCCAGTCGCACTGCATAATAAATGGTTTCTTTTGACATCGTATCGGAATACCGACGGCTGACACCGATTCCATTTTTTTGAGCCTGCTGTACCTCTTCCCGATTGGCATGATTCTCCATTTTGGAAATATCCTTTTCTCCGCTGTCATACCGCACTGTGCCGTCTGCTGCAATCAGTGTAATGCGATTGGAACCCGTATGTAAATTGGTAAAGTAATCTATGCCGGCTTTCTCATATCCCTGCTCCACATAAGATGTGGTTTCCTTCAACTGCTCTATCTGCAAGTGATTGAAATGTTCATAGAGCAAACCAGTGACAAAAACAAAGCAAAGTATCATGGCAGAACCAACCAACGCTACCATGCTGCTAAAAATCCGCTTTTTCACGATGCACCATCTCCCATACGGTATCCAATTCCTCGTACTGTTTCAATGTAGGTGCCGCACACACCGAGTTTTTGCCGTAAATGCCGTACATGCACATCCACAGTCCGGCTTTCCCCGTCAAATGCATATCCCCAGATATGATTCAACAACCGGTCACGGGTGAAAACAACCCCCTGATGTTCCAACAGCAGACACAACAGCTCAAACTCTTTCAGGGTTAGATTTACATTCTCCTTTCCAACCCGCACAATATGACGGGTCGGATTGACATACAGTTCTCCCAATACATATTCCTGTTCCGCTTCGCTCGGTGCAGCACGACGCAAAACCGCCTTAATCCGTGCAATCAATGCCATCATACCGAATGGCTTCGGAATATAGTCATCTGCCCCGTAATCCAATCCTATGACCTGATCATATTCTGTTCCCTTTGCGGTCAGCATCATCACCGGCAGTGTTTTTGTCAAATGATCTGCACGCAGCTTTTTCAATACAGAAACGCCGTCTTCTTCCGGCAGCATAATATCCAACAGCACCAGGGACGGCAGTTCCTGCTGCATTGCCTCCCAGAATGCGGACGGTCTGGAAAAACCGACTGCCTCCATGCCCGTATTCCGCAGTGTGTAAATGACCAGTTCCCGAATGCTGTCATCATCTTCCAAAAAATAAATCACGTTTCTGTATCTCCTCTCTATTAAAGACACCACCTGTTCCAGCGAACGCCCCTGCTTCTCAGACGTGCTCTCCTGTCAGCAGGTAGACCACCCATTCTGCAACGTTTTCTGCATGATCGCCAATTCGCTCCAAATACTTCGCAATCATCAGCAAATCCAACATCATTTCTACATCTTCACTGTTCTCACTTTGAATCATATTTACCAAGTCAGAACGTACTTTATTGAATAAGGCATCAACGGTATCATCTTCTTTCAGAACCCGCTGTGCCAATGACAAATCCCGCTGCACAAATGCTTCTACGCTGTCTGTCACCATGCGAATCGCAGCAGTTGCCATTTCTTGAATGTGTACCTTGCTGGAAAAGTCTGAAAATTTCAGATGCTTGGAAATTTCCGCAATGTCATATGCCTGATCACCGATCCGCTCCAAATCGGAAATGATTTTTAATGCAGAAGAAACGGAACGCAGATCACTTGCCACCGGCTGCTGCATCAATAACAGCTTCATACAAAGCCGTTCAATCTCTCGTTCCATCTGGTTGATGTCCAATTCTGTATTTTCTACTTTCTTCAATAATTCTGTATCGCCCTGTAACATACCCTTAATCGAACAGGAAATCGCATCTTCGCACATGGCACCCATTTGAATCAACTTTGTCTTTAAAGTAGCCAGCTGCTGTGTATACAATTCTCTCATCTTATCCGAACCTCCCTGTAATGTAGTCCTCTGTCCGCTTATCAGTAGGATTGGAAAACAGTTTTTCCGTTTCTCTGCATTCCACCACTTCTCCCAGCAGGAAGAAAGCAGTTTTATCCGATACACGGGTTGCCTGCTGCATGTTATGTGTGACGATGATTACAGTATACTCCTTTTTCAGTTCAATTACAAGATCTTCAATCTTAGAAGTAGAAATCGGATCAAGGGCAGAAGTCGGCTCATCCATCAGCAAGACTTCTGGTTGTACTGCCAATGCTCTTGCAATACAAAGACGCTGCTGCTGTCCACCGGACATGCCCAATGCCGATTTATTCAGGCGGTCTTTCACCTCGTCCCAAATAGCAGCATCCCGCAGAGATTTTTCCACAATTTCATTCAGTTTGCTTTTGGAACGAATTCCATGGGTTCTCGGTCCATAGGCAATATTATCATAGATACTCATTGGAAAGGGGTTTGCCTTCTGAAATACCATACCAACCCGTTTCCGCAGCATGTTGATGTCCATCGAGCCATAAATGTCTTCGCCATCCAGACGAATATCCCCCGTAATCTTACAGCCTTCTACCAGATCATTCATCCGATTCAGAGAACGCAATAATGTAGATTTCCCGCAGCCAGACGGACCAATGAACGCAGTGACCTCATTGCTCATCAATGACAGGTTAACATTTTTTAATGCATGAAAATTTCCATAATACAAGTTCATATTTTGAATTGTAAATTTGTTATCCATAAATTTTGACACCTCTTACTTTTTGGTCAGCTTCTTTGCAATTGCACCGGACAGCATATTGATCAAAATGACCAGTACCAGCAAAACGACTGCGGTGGCATAAGCCGCATTCATCTCACGACCCTCACAGAGAAGCTGATACATATGAACTGCCAGCGTCCGGCAAGTTCCCATTGGATTGCTGCACACACTGGTTGCTGTACCAGCCGTATACATCAAAGCAGCGGTTTCCCCCACAATTCTACCAACTGCCAAGATGACACCGGAAAGAATACCTGGCATCGCACTTGGTACAATGATTTTAAAAACTGTCCGAAGCCGTCCAGCTCCCAGTCCAAAACTACCTTCCCGGAACGAATCCGGAACGCTGATCAATGCCTCTTCTGTCGTTCGCATAATCAGCGGCAATACCATTAAAGCCAATGTAATGGCACCACCCAGCAGGGAGTAGCCAAAATGACAGGCAACCACAAACATCAGATAGCCAAACAAACCAAACACAATAGAGGGAATGCCCTGCAATGTTTCTGTTGTCATCCGCACAACCTTGACCAGTTTATTGCCACGCTTTGCATACTCTACCAGATAAACCGCAGAAAATACACCAACAGGCACTGCCATAATCAAAGTCAAAATTACCATTTCCAGTGTATTGATAATAGAGGGCATCATAGAGTTGTTCGAAGTTGTATACTTCCATGCAAACATCTCTGGTCGTATGGCGGGAATCCCTTTTACTAAAATATAAATAATCAGACTGAACAGAACAAACACGGTAATTGCTGCGGCTAAGAGCGTTGCAATCAGCAGAATCAGAGAAAGCGGTTGATGCCGATATTCTGCTAATTTCTGCTTTATAGAACGCTGATTGATTCCAACTGCTGGTGCTTCCATTATTTATCCCTTCCTTTCTTGACCAATGAAAAACAGACATTGATGATCAGAATAAATACAAACAATACCACACCAGTTGCAATCAAAGCTTCCTTATGCAAATCTGCTGCATATCCCATTTCCAATACAATGTTTGCTGTCAAAGTTCTGACACCGGACAACAAGCTGCTCGGCATGGCTGCCTGATTGCCAGCAATCATAACGACTGCCATGGTTTCTCCGATTGCACGCCCAATTCCAAGAATAATCCCTGCCATAATACCGGATTTTGCTGCCGGCAGCATCGCAAAGTAGACACTTCTCTCATGGGTTGCTCCGAGTGCCAGAGAACCCTCATAATAGCTGTTTGGTACCGCACGAATCTGTGCTTCCGAAACTTCGATAATGGTCGGCAAAATCATAAATCCCAGCAGAATACCGGCAGTCAGTACATTTTTACCGGACACGCCAAATAGATTTTGCATAATCGGCACCATAACCACCAATCCAAAGAAACCATATACAATAGAAGGGATCCCTGCCAGCAGAGAAACTGCCGGTTTCAAAATCTTATACAATTTTTTCGGACAGAAACGTGCCAGAAAGACCGACGTCAGCAATCCAATCGGCACACCGACAATCATTGCAATGGCAGTTGCATAAATACTGCCGATAATCATCGGGAAAATACCAAATTGATTTTGATTCGGATTCCAAACCATGCCACCTAAAAATTTTAATGGTCCAATTTCTACAATCGCCGGAATGCCGTTTGCAAACAAAAAGATGCAAATCAGGGCAACGGCAGCAATGGAAACGCAAGCAGCCAGTGCAAACACACCACGCATTACGATTTCCTTTCCATTTTTCATACGCTGTTCCTCCTAAAAGACAACAGAAAGGGAAACTAAATGATTTCCCTTCGTCATCACGGTTCCTGCTGTCTTATTCTGCTGTCACCTGTGGCCATTCTGTCCATTCGCCCTTGTAAATCTTTGCAACTTGTTCCAATGTCAAATCCTCTACGGTGTTATCCGGATTGACAATAATGGCAATGCCATCTACTGCAATCACTGTAGAAACAACACCCTGTGAGGATTCTGAATCCTTCAGTTCCCGAGAAGCCATACCAATGTCACAAGTCCCGTCAATGGCAGAGGAAACACCAGTGGAAGAGTCGCTTTGGTTAACCTCTACCTTGTTGCCGCTGATTGCTTCATACTTTTCTGCCAGAACCTGCATAACCGGTGTAACAGAGGAAGAACCAGCAACGGAAATCGTTTTACCAGTTGTACCATTGGACTGGTAAGCACCTGTTGCATCGATCTTGATGAAGTCCTCTTCCTCCACAATTGCCTGTCCGTCATCGCTCAGGATATAGTTGATAAAGTCCTGTGCAGCATCGCTGACACCGTCTGCCTTCGTCACAATATTAAACGGACGAGAAACCACATAGCTGCCATTGTCCACATTTTCTGGTGTTGCTTCTATGCCATTGATCTTCACTGTTTTTACACCACTGTTCTCCCCCAGGGAACCCATAGACACATAGCCAATCGCAGCGGCATTGCCCTGTACCGTTTGCAGCATAACCGCTGTGCTGTTGGTAATTTCTGCGGAAGAAACAGTAACATCATTTCCATCTGCATCCTCTACGCCGCACAATTCTACGAATGCACCACGGGTTCCAGAACCATCTTCTCTGGAAACAACGCTGATCGCACCCGTTGCACCGCCACCACATCCGGTGAGGGAAGCTGCCAATACTGCAATGCCTGCCAGCAAACCAATCTGCTTTTTCCAATTCATCATAATACACTCCATTTCATTTTCTACAAACCTGTTTTTTATTTTTTTGTTCTTTTTTCAGGAACAATCTCATTATAACAACCCCCTGTAAATTGTATTATCCCGGGCATGTTAAATCTATGTTAAATGCCAAAAGAACGATTTTTCGTTTCTTAACGTTCCTTGTTAAATTTATTTTTTCAAAAATGCACCCGTTTTCTCTCCAAGCAAACCGCTTTTTCATAGGATACCGCATTTTCAATCGCATATCCTGTTTTACGTAATAAAGCAACTCTCTCCCCTTTTCATGCAAATCCATTTTAATATTTCTTAGGAAAAACTTGTCTGAACCAGTCTGACCGCTGTCACCTGCGGCGTAGAATCTACGCCATCATTTAAAAATGGTTTGGCATGTCCGTTTCTCACCGTACTTGCAAATAACATCACACTATGCTATAATAGAATCATCTTATTGATCATAGGAGGTTATTTCCATGTCATTTTTAGAACTCGCAAAAAAACGATATTCTACCCGCAATTTCAATGACCAGCAAGTACCAGAGGAAACCTTACAGTACATTCTGGAATGCGGTCGTGTTGCACTGACCGGTGTAAACTACCAACCACAGCATGTGCTGGTTATTCGCTCTAAAGAGGGGCGGGCAAAGATGGAAAAGGCAACAAAATTCTACAATGCCCAGACAGTTCTTCTGATTTGCACCGAACCAGAAAAAGCATGGACCAGAAAGTATGACGATTTCAACATCGCCGATATCGATGCAACCATCGTTACTGACCACATGCTCCATGCTGCAACCGAACAAGGCGTCTCTTCCCTCTGGATCTGCCGGTTCAAACCGGAAGTGGTAAGAGAAGAATTTCACATTCCAGATAATTACAGACCAGTCAACATTCTGGCTCTCGGCTATACAGATGATGCACCGAAATCGCCGAACCGCCACGACGAAGAGGGATTACGCAAACCGCTCTCTGAAACCGTTACCTACGAGACATTTTAACAGGAACAACAATACCCATAAAAGCGGGAGAATGTGACAGCACTCTCCCGCTTTTTCAGTTGTCCAGCAATAACGCCTGCATTTGCTGCCGCTCCTCCGCCAAAACATCCTGCATGGCATCTTCCGGTGCAAACGTAGATGCATAGTCATAAATGGCAATTCCTTCCACCTGCTCCATGGACAGTAACAGTGCCATTTCTTTCGAGGGAATATGCGGGTCAGTTTGCCATTCTGTAACCCCGTCTCCTGCCCACGGATCCTCCTGCCCAAGCTTATAAGTACAAATTCCAATCCAAAGAGATACATCTGGACAAGTCGTCTTCTCTGCCCACAGTGCCGCCATATCCGCAAAAGGTGCCGATGTATTCTGCAAACCGAAGTACAGCTGCGGTAAAATATAGTCACAATATCCAGCGGTACTGCACCATGTTTCTACATCGGCACATTGCCGCTCATTGCCGCTCAGCGTACCCTGTGGACTGATGCCAAATAACACACTGCTGTCTGCCGTTTTCACTGCCTGATACATTTCCTGTACCAATGCATTACATTGCTCTTTCCGCCAGACAGATAGATTATCTGCCCCGCTTGCCTGAAAGGCAGTGGCATCAAAAGAAGCTTCTGTTGTAGGATAAAAATAATCATCAATCTGTATGCCGTCCACATCATAATTTGTAACCAGCTCTGTTACACCGTTTGCAATGAACTGCCGTACCTCCGGATAAGCTGGATTCAACCACCAGCGTTCTTCACACTTTACAATCCAGTTTCCATTTTTCTCCGTATCCAAATACCACTGCTTCACGGGATATTGTTCTGACATTTGCTCCATTTGTGCGTCTGTTTGACAGCGAAGCGGATTGATCCAGGCATGAAAGGAAAGTCCCTGTGCATGTGCCTCCGTCAGCATGATTTGCAAAGGATCATAGGAACCATTCTCCGACATAAAAAGCCCTGCTGCATAATATTCAGAGGGATAGTAGGCATCAGCAAAAGCACGCACCTGTACAAAAACTGTATTGATTCCCATAGATTTGGCATTTTGAAAGCGTTCTTGCATCGCTGCCTGAAATTCGCTTTCTGTTTTTCCACTCAGGATTTCTGCATAATCCATCGCTGTAAACCACATGCCATAGGGCGTATCCGCTGCAACTGCCGGAACAGACTGTGGCTCGTCCGGCTTTTCCTCCGAAAGATGCAGATGCTGTATGGTTTGTACATTTTCTGAAATATTCTTGCAAAACAATGCATTGGAAGGTGCTGTTTCCAGCTTGGATTGCTGGGTGCAGCCCGTCAAAAAAATCACCGGAAGCAAAAAAAATACAGAACATTTTTTCATGACACGAAATACTCCTCTTTCACGTTTCCGTCTTTCTCCTCTTTTTCCCATTTACCCGTGCAGAACATCATCAGGAGAACCTCTCCATCATCCCATTTCTAACACACATTCCAACAAACCATTCTGCTATACAAAAAATAATATATGCACCATAGATAAAAAATATGCCTCCTCCAGCAATTTTGCCATGCTGTACAATGTTGTTCCGGAAAGCATCCCGTTTTGCACAAAATCCCCAAACCTGTACGGAATGCTTGCTTTTTAAAGGAAAATGTGGTATAATAAAAGTGTATTTTTTCTGATTGAAAAACGATACAGGAGGGATTATCATGTTATCAGATATTGAAATTGCGCAGCAAGCAACCATGAAAAAAATTGGGGAAATTGCATCTGCTCTTTCCATCGAAGAGGACGATATTGAGTATTATGGTCACTATAAGGCAAAGCTCTCAGAAACACTGTTTCAGAAGCTGGAACAAAAGCCAGACGGCAAGCTGATTCTGGTGACAGCCATCAACCCCACTCCAGCAGGGGAAGGAAAAACGACTGTCAGTGTCGGTCTGGCAGATGCCCTGCGATGCATTGGGAAACAGTCGGTTCTGGCACTAAGAGAACCCTCTCTTGGTCCGGTTTTCGGCATAAAGGGCGGTGCTGCCGGCGGCGGCTATGCACAGGTAGTTCCCATGGAAGACATCAATCTGCACTTTACCGGTGATATGCACGCCATCACAGCTGCCAACAACTTACTCTGTGCCATGTTGGACAACCATATGCAGCAAGGCAATGCCCTGCGGATTGACCAGCGGAGAGTCCTGCTCAAACGAGTCCTGGACATGAACGACCGTGCTTTGCGGAACATTGTCATCGGTCTGGGCGGCAAGGTAGACGGCATTCCAAGGTCGGATAGCTTTCAGATTACGGTGGCTTCCGAGGTCATGGCAATCCTCTGCTTGTCCTCTGATCTGGCAGATATGAAAAAGCGGCTTGGTCAGATTCTGGTTGCCTATGATCTGGACGGCAATCCGGTTTATGCAAAGGATCTGGGGGCTGCCGGTGCTATGACAGCATTACTCAAGGATGCTCTGAAGCCGAATCTGGTACAGACACTGGCACATACCCCGGCTCTGATTCATGGTGGTCCATTTGCCAATATTGCACACGGCTGTAATTCCCTTCGGGCAACCAAACTGGCTTTAAAACTGGGAGATTACTGTGTGACCGAAGCCGGTTTTGGATCGGATTTGGGTGCTGAAAAGTTCTTCGACATTAAATGCCGTTACGGCGGTCTGAAGCCAGACTGCGTAGTATTGGTTGCAACCGTACGGGCATTAAAATATAACGGCGGTGTCCCCAAGGCAGAGCTGACCACGGAAAATCTGGATGCTCTGAAAAAGGGCATTGTCAACTTGCAGGTACACATTGAAAATATGCAAAAATATGGTGTACCAGTTGTGGTTGCTATCAACCGTTTCCACACAGACACGGAAGCAGAATTGCAGTTTGTTCAGGAGTTTTGTGCATCGCTGGGTGCGTCCTGCGAACTGGCAGAGGTCTTTGCAAAGGGCGGAGAAGGCGGAAAAGCACTGGCAGAAACCGTCTGCCGCACCATCGAAGAAAAGCCATCTGATTTCCATGTTCTCTATGACACGGAACTGACCATTGCAGAAAAAGTAGAACGAATTGCAAAGGAAATCTACCGGGCAGACGGTGTGACCTTTACCGCTCCAGCAAAGAAAGCCCTGGAGCAAATTACCGCACTGGGCTTTGACAAACTGCCGGTCTGCATTGCAAAAACACAGTACTCTCTTTCCGATGATCCGACCAAACTGGGACATCCGACTGATTTCCACATTACAGTAAGAGATATCACACTGTCCGCTGGTGCAGGATTTGTAGTCGTACTAACCGGCAATATCATGACCATGCCAGGTCTGCCGAAAGCACCGGCTGCTTTGCGAATTGACTGCGACAACGAAGGGAATATTTCCGGCTTATTCTAAAGGAGAATCCAATACAATGAAAACCAACCGATTCATCAAAATCTATAAACAGGGCGGCACTGCATTGGGTAACAATTATCTGGAAATCTGGATGGATCAGGAAACCGGTGTGCAATATTTGTATCGTATGAGCGGTTACAGCGGCGGTCTGACACCGCTGCTTGACCGTGATGGGAAACCACTGATCGCATCCGCAGAGGAGAGAACACAAGCATGGGAAAAGTCGTAATCACTACACATTCTGCTGCGGAAACCATGCAATTGGCAGAGCAAATGGGAACGCTGCTGCAAGCCGGTGATTGTATCGCCTATTTCGGCGGTCTGGGTGCCGGAAAGACCACATTTACCCGTGGTCTGGCAAAGGGAATGGGGCTGCCGGATGAGGTTGCCTCTCCTACGTTTGCGATCGTCAACGAATATCACGGAACCGGAACGCTTTCCCTCTATCACTTCGATATGTACCGCATTCAGGGGGCAGAATCGCTGGAAACCACTGGCTTTTATGATTATCCGTTGGAGGAAAATGTATTTGCAGTCGAATGGGCAGAAAATATTGTTGACTGTCTGCCGGACAATGTGATTCGTGTCACCTTGCAGCCGCTCTCGGAAACGGCTCGGCAGATTACCATAGAAGGAGGAGACCGTCTTGCGGTACTTGGGAATGGACACTTCGGGCAGTGTGGCAGCTGTCGCACTGTATGACACAGAACAGGATGTTTTTTTATCACAGCAATGTCTGTATACAAAAAAGACACACTCACAGGTAATTCTGCCATTGGTGGAACGCACCTTACAGGACGGTGGTCTGACACCGGCAGATTTAGATGGCATTGCCGTTGCCGTTGGCCCGGGTTCTTATACGGGTCTGCGAATCGGTGTGGCTGCGGTCAAGGCAATGGCATTTGCCTTACATTTGCCTTGCTTCGGGATTTCTACACTAGAATCTCTCGCCTATCAGGCAGCAACCGCAGACGGACTTTGCAGTGCCGTGATGAAGGCAAGACAAAACTTGGTGTACGCTGGTCTATATGAGAATCAAAACGGAAAACTACAATCTGTTGTGAAAGACGGACTATATGATATGACCGAATGGAAGACAATTTTGCTGCAACAAACCGCACCGGTTCTGATGACCGGCGATGCTGCTGCACAGTTTATTGGTGAAACAATTATGCTGGCTCCGGCAGCTGTGCGGCTGCAAAACGGAACTGGTTTGTGTCTGGCTGCAAAACACCATACACCGCAGAGACCGGAACAACTGGAGGCAAACTATTTACAGCTGGTCAAGGCAGAAAAGGATCGGCAACAGCAGGTTGCTATATGAAAAAGAATGTTTCCTCAAGAATCCCCTATCTTCTCCTTTTTCTGGTGCTTATCACAACAGAAGTGCTGATTGCATGCTTTATAAAGGATACTTTTATTCGTCCGTATCTGGGAGATGGAATAGTAGTTTGGGTAGTGTATAGCTTTGCACAGATCTTTCTTGTAAAACGATGTAGTCCCTATGTTGTATGTACAGGCGTTTTCTTGTTTGCTGTACTGGTTGAGATCATGCAGGGAATCCATATTGTGGAGTTGCTCGGACTAGAAAACAACCCATTTTTCCGTACCCTCATAGGAACACAATTTGATTGGAACGATATCGTGTGTTATACGGTTGGAAGTCTGCTCCTTGCAGGATGTATTTTTATCCACAGGAAAAAGAAAAAGTCTGTAAAGACAAAAGATCGTTGCTAAAATCAACCCGTGTGTTTTTTATTTAAAATACATTAGTATGCAGCATATAGAAAATCATGCAGAAATCATAAAATTTCATTGAAATCCATTGCATTTTTCGTAAATTTGTGCTATACTAAGAATATTCACTGCAAAAATGTCCATATATTTTTGCTGTAGGAAAAAGAGGTGTGTACGATTATGAAAATTTGGATCGGCTGTGACCATGCCGGATATGCACTGAAGATGGAAGTGCTTTCCATGCTCTTGGAACAAAATTATACTGTGGAAGATTTGGGTTGTGACGGCAGCCGTGCAGATTATCCGGAAATCGCTGCTGCGGTCGGAAAAGCGGTTGCAGCAAATCCGGAAGATAAAGGCATTTTGATTTGCGGCACAGGCATCGGCATGTCCATCGCTGCCAACAAGGTGCGTGGTGTGCGTGCTGCATTATGTGCAGATCATTTTTCTACCAAATACACAAGATTACATAATGATGCCAACATCCTCTGTATGGGGGCAAGAACACTCGGAACCGGTGTGGCATTGGAATTGGTGGACTTGTTTTTACATACGCCGTTTGAGGGCGGTCGTCATGAAAAACGAGTGGCAATGATACAAGATATGGAAAATCATTTTTAATCACAGGAGGGAATCACTATGGCATTACACGTTGTAACACATCCACTTGTACAGCATAAACTCTCTTTGATGCGAAACAAGGGCACTGGCGTAAAAGAATTTCGGGAACTGACAGAAGAAACCGCAATGCTGATCTGCTACGAAGCGATGCGGGATCTGCCGCTGAAAACAGTTAAACTGGAAACCCCGCAAGGTTGGGCAGAGACAAAAGTCATCTCCGGCAAAAAGCTGGCATTTGTTCCAATCCTGCGTGCTGGTCTGGGGCTGATTGAAGGTGTTACCTCCTTGATTCCAGCTGCAAAAATCGGTCATATTGGTATTTTCTGCGAACCTGGCACACACGATGCCGTCAAGTACTATTCTAAAATGCCGGATGACATTTCAGAACGAGAGGTTGTTGTCATTGACGCCATGCTGGCAACCGGTATTTCTGCTATCACTGCGATTCAGGATCTAAAGGATATGGGGGTCAAGAATATCAAATTCCTCTGTATTCTTTGCAGCCCACAGGGGAAGGAAGCACTGGAAACCGCACATCCGGATGTTGACATTTATTGTGCTGGCATGGATGAGGGAATTAACGAAGAGGGCTACATTGTACCAGGTCTTGGCGATGCTGGTGACAGAATGTTCGGCACAAAGTAATTCTAGACATAAAGCACAAAATTGCTCTGCTGTAGAAATGCGGCAGAGCAGTTTTTCAATCAGGAGTTTTCCTGCCATACAACCATCCATGAAAAAACACTACAATTTCGGAAAGGGGCAGTGCAGATGGATTTTTTAACGGCACAAGAACAAATGCCAGCAGGAAACGGATTTGCGTTGTTTCATGGAACGCATCTTGCCGTTCTACTGCTCATCTGCTGCATCCTTGTACTATGCATCCACTTCTACCGACACAGTAAGCAAAAACGTCTCTGGCAATGGAGCATTGTCACAGCCTTACTCCTGCTGGAAGTGCTGAAGCAAGGCATACTGTTTGCAACCGGACAATTTGGTTTACAGTATTTACCGCTGGATCTCTGCGGACTTTCTATCTTTTTTTGCTTATTCTATGTCTGGAAACCCTGTGTCTATCTTGGTGAACTGCTCTATAGCCTTTCTCTGCCAGGCACGCTGCTGGCACTGTTGTTTCCCAATTGGAACCGTTTGCCGCTCTGGAATTTCTTTTGTATTCACAGCTTTGTACTCCACACACTGTTGTTATTCCTACCTGTGCTGCTGCTTGCAGATGGTACACTACAGCCAAACTGGCACAGACTACCGCTCAGCTTTACCACACTTGCCGGTTGCAGTATTATTGTAGCATGGTGTAATCGACAATGGGGAACCAATTTTTTCTTTCTGTCAAAACCCTCGAAGGGATCCCCCTTGATATGGTTTGCAAATTGGTTTGGGGAGTCGCTCTATTGGATTGGTTTTCCAGTTTTGATTGCTGCCATCTGGGGGCTGCTCTATGGTCTGCCAATTTTGTTTCATTGGCTCCTAAAAAAAATACAATATTACAAATAAAACGGGAGAATGCCATATCCATTCTCCCGTTTTTTTTCAAATGATTCCCTTTTTATTGCAGTGCATTCCGCAATGCATCCACCTTATCGCACTTTTCCCATGCAACGCCAAGATCTTCTCTTCCCATATGTCCATATGCTGCCAATTTTCGATACTGCGGTTTCCGCAGCTGCAACATTTCAATGATCCCATCTGGTGTAAGGTCAAATACCTTTTCCACAGCTGCAGCCAGCTTTTCCTCTGAAACCTGACCGGTTCCATACGTATCGATCAGAATGGAAACTGGATTGGCAACACCAATGGCATAGGCAAGCTGTACCTCACAGCGATCTGCCAAATCCGCAGCGACAATATTCTTTGCAATATATCGTGCTGCATAAGCAGCAGAGCGGTCTACCTTTGTCGGATCTTTCCCACTAAACGCACCGCCGCCATGCCGTGCTGCACCGCCATAGGTGTCCACAATAATCTTTCTGCCAGTCAAACCGCTGTCACCCTGCGGGCCACCAACAACAAACCGTCCCGTCGGATTGATATAATACTTTGTATTTTCGTCCAGCATTTCTGCCGGCAAAACTGGCTGAATGACATAATGCAGTAAATCAGAACGAATTTGCTCTAACTGTACATCCGGTGCATGCTGTGTAGAAAGAACAACGGCATCAATCCGCTTCGGCTTACCGTCCACATATTCTACCGTCACCTGTGCCTTTCCATCCGGACGCAAATATTGCAGCACTTTCTCTTTCCGCACATCAGTCAGCTTCATGCAAAGCTTATGTGCCAATGAAATTGCCAGCGGCATCCGCTCTTTTGTCTCGTTGCAGGCATAACCAAACATCATACCCTGATCGCCGGCACCGGTCTCCTGATGTACACCGCCACGGCTTTCATAGGCATCATTGACGCCCATTGCAATGTCCGGTGACTGCTTGTCCAATGCCTGCAAAACAGAACAAGTATGCCCATCAAACCCAAATTTCGCACGATCATAGCCAATGTCTACAATGACATCTCTTGCAATCTGGGGAATATCCACCTTTGCTGTCGTAGAAATCTCTCCCATACAGAGTACCATGCCAGTGGTCACAACCGTTTCGCAGGCAACTCTTGCGGCTGCATCCTGTGTCAGAATCGCATCCAGAATTGCATCAGAAATCTGGTCGCAAATTTTATCTGGATGTCCTTCTGTTACAGACTCCGAAGTAAACAAAAAGTGACTCATTGTATTGTTCATCCTTTCAAGCATAAAAATAAAAACGCACCTCATACCGAAGTGCGTTGATTTCGTTTGTTTGTCGAAATCCTCATCTCTCGGTACAAAACCGCAGGAATTGGCACCTTCTTTGCACTACTGCAATTAGGTTGCCGGGCTTCATCGGACCTGTTCCTCCGCCACTCTTGATAAGGTTTGATATAATTATAACACACTTCGTGCTGTTTGTCAAGCATTATTCTCAAATTTACAAAATATCAGAATATTCGGCAAAAAGAAAGGGGATACACCGTTTCCAGTGTATCCCCTCTTTTCTGTTCAATTGTCAGAAAATCCGCATAAACTGCTTATTTCTCTACAACCGGCAGCTTTGAAATCAACAAAATTACATAGTCAACCAACGCTGAACCATCTTCTTCACTTACAGTTAGTGTACCGTCAGACTGATCGCAGTTTGCATTCCGATATGCCTGACCTTCCAGTGTGATCTGCCCAGCCAAGTGCTTATTCAGACAAATAGCATCCAGCAAGTCAACCTTACCATCCAGGTTCGTATCACCAATCAGATCATCTGCATTTCCAGTAGTACCTGTACCACTTGTAGTAGTGGTTGTACCAGTACCGCTTGTAGTAGTACCCGTGCCACTTGTAACAGTAGTAGTTGCAGTTGTGGTAGTTGTTGTCTTATCGTCTGTAGTAGTAGTATCCTGATTTACGTTCGGTGCTTCGTCTTCCAAGAAGGATGCAACCCATACCAATGGAGAGTTCCAGTTGATGGTGCACTCGTTTACAGACCAAGCTTCTACGTTATCCAGATAGCAAGCCATCGGAGCCAGTGCACCAGCCTTATAACCTGCACCCTGAATCATCGGGTCTTGCATCTCAGAGTTCGGACCACCAGACAGAACGCCGTCCGGAGCAAACGGGAAGTCGTTCTCGTTCAGCTGACCAGACCACCATCTGTGGTGCGGATACTGCAATGCATGTTCACCGTAACCTGTTACATAAGACTGTTCAATTACGTTTCTACCAAGGATATAGTCCATAGCAGTGGATACACCGTTGATATACTTTGCTTCCTTGTCAATATCGTAAGCAAGTGCCATGGTGATTGCATTGTTCATAACCATGGAGTTAGAACCCCATTCATAACCATTTGTCAAGGTCTTAGAAATAACACCATTATCGCCATTGCCAGCTTCATAATCTGCAACAGTCCAAACCTCTACATCATAGTCATGACCAACATACGGAATACCGAAGTCAGACTGATCTTCCAGTTCGATGAAGTAGTCAGCAGCCTGCTTTACATTCTTTTCAATGGTATCTACTTCCTCAGCGGTCAACAGACCCTTGTCCAACATGTCATCTGCGTTGACGCACAGAGAGAAAGTACCCAAGCTTGCCAATGTACCCCATGTGAAGGAGGAACGAGTACCATTGTTTTCACCGCCGTACAAAGCGGTATCAACGCCCAGTGCACCGCAACCGTCTTCATAACTCAACAGGTCGGTCTTATAGGAAGCCTCGCCTGTAGAAATGTACAGTTCGCAAGCTGCCCAGTAGAATTCATCCAGTACATTGGTATCGCCGTAAGGGCCACCACCCTTATTCTGCTTGATCGGTGCATACAGAGATTGGAGATCTGCAAACTGGTCACTACCCCAGTCATTGGAGAATGGCTTGTAAGAATCCTTTGCAGCCTGGTAAGCTTTTTTTGCATTTTCCAGATAAGTGGCAGCATCCTTATCATAATCCTTTGCCAATCTTGCATACTGTGCCATTGCAGCGGCATAGTTCAAAGTTGCAGCATAGGTAACTGGCTTTACAATACGTTCCAGCGGATCATCTGCCGGAGCGACACAAAGTGCTGTCCACTTATAGTCATGGATCTTGTGGTAAACCATGCCATCTGCTCTCTGCATCTTATTGAAGAAATCTGCTTCTACCTTAACTTCATCCAGAATATCCGGCGTGCCATTTCCATTCTCCGGAATCACTACCGTACCAGAGCCATCTGCCCACTTGGAAGCATCGCCGTCCATCAGGTCGCTCTCATACAGGTTCAACAGTGTCCACATGGTAACACCGCCGTTTACAACGTACTTACCGTGGTCACCAGCGTCATACCAACCGCCGGTTACATCAATGGTTTCGCCCTTTTCAATGTCATTAGCAGTCGGAATAATGTAAACCCACTTGCTCTGAACAGTTGCCATATCCTTCATATGACCGCCAGCACGAGCCAGATCGGAAGTGCTCTTGTTTGCACCGGTAGAAGTGATATAGTTTGCCAGAATGTCTTCACCAGAACGGTTCTGATAGAAGTAGTTCATTGCATTGGTGGTCATACCATCATAAATATTGTTGCCAATATCGAACGGCAGAGAAGTCTTGCCATCGCAGGTGATGGTGTAACCTGTCCCTTCGGTCTGGAAATCAGAGAAGTCGATGATCTGGTTGTAAGTACCAGAACCATCACAGAGCTGATCGCCTCTGGAAGCATCAGTAGTACCTGTGTATACGGTATTATTACTGGAATCCTTAATTTCAAATGTCTTTGCTGTGGTATCCGGACCATCCATAACCAAGGTTGCCTTCTTGGTCAGCAGCGGGTAATAACCAACCTGGTTTACTTCCACATCAGTCGGATCGTATACTTCATCTGCCTGATAGTTGGACTTGTCATCCCCCATATCTACCAGAGCCAGGTTATCGAACTTCAGCAAAGTACCTGCTTCGCAGCAGATGAAATCATTGTAATCACTGACACCACCAAGGTGGAATGTCATTTCACCGGTACCCTTGCTTGTGATTGTCTGCTTGCTCGGATCTACATAAAATTCCCATGCATATGTGGTCCACTGATTTGCCTTAACGGTCGGCTGATTCTTCCACGAGTCCCACCCATCGTCATAATTCACTGATTCGCCCGTCTTAGAAGCACTTTTCAGTTTTTCAACCAATTGCTCATCGTCCAGACCCTCTACGTCAGAATAACTCAGATTCAGTTTATCACCATTCTGGTGGAAATTTTCTTTATCATCATCGGTCATATCACCAAGTTTTGCATAGATTCTCGCATCCTTGTTGGACCAGATGGAATAGGTATAACGATACGTTTTACCCTGTTCAATGGTCAAACCTCTGTGACGGAACTGGCAGTCCCAACGGCCTTCACCATTATTGGTAGTACCACCCGGGTTGGTAATCAAGATGTTGTAGCAGCCATCTGCTATCTCAAACTTCATCGTACCGGTTGCACTCTCGCAGATATGCCACGGCAGACCAGCACCATCATTAAAAGTACCAGAACCGAATTCTTCAAAGCCATCCACTGCGGCACTTGCGGTAATAGAAGACAGACCCACTGCCGTTGCAGATACGGTCATCGCTGCTGCCATAGCAGAAGCAAGTATCTTCTTACCGAATTTGTTCTTCAACATAGATATCCTCCTTAAAAGATAAAAATATAGATTTTTTTGGTTGTTTCAACGGAAATTCCCTTGAAACCGGACACGCAGAACCCCCAGATTCCTCCATTTTCTTATGTGCACAACAAAAGAAGACCTGAAAATTCTCACTGTAGATATTATACCATATGCCCACAATATTGTAAAGTTATTTTTTCATTTTCAGTAAATTAGCACAAAAGCGAGAAAGATTATTTGTACATTTTGCCGAAACTTTTTCCGTGATATTGGACAAAAAAGCGGTAAGGTGTCGTGAAAAATCTGGTTGACTTCTTCAGGCGGCTCGATTTTATTCATATTTTTCGCAACCTTACGAAATAATATACAAAAAGCACGCTGTATTTTTTCATGAAATTCAATTTTCATTCATTGTGGTATCGGTTTCACAATATCCCCTATAAAAAATAGTGCCACCCTCGTTTCCGAGAGTGGCACCGTATAAGGAATTAGGAGTGATGTAGTCGTCTAAATTGAAATTAGAGCGGCAGCGTGCTTACTGCATCAGCGGTAACCGGCAATGTTTCAAAGCCGTCCCAGCCTACCAGATATGCCAGCAATGCCTTTGCATCGAGTTCATTGATCACGCCATCATGTACACAGTCAGCGTTCAAGGTAGCCTGTTCACCCAGTGTTACCTTACCAGCAACTGCCTTGTTCAGAAGAACAACATCGATGATGGTTACCTGACCATTGACATTTACGTCACCATACAGCGGTGTGAGCGGATTCTTTGTTGTAGTAGTTGTAGTGGTTCCTGTTCCACTTGCAGTGGTTGTGGTTACCGTTGTTCCAGTGCCACTTGTAGTGGTAGCTGTTCCAGTGCCGCTTGTAGTCGTTGTAGTTGTGGTCGTTGTAGTCGTAACAGTACCACTTGTAGTGGTTGTAGTGGTTGGGGTAGGATACGGTTTGCTTACCTTGACGCAGATACTGCCGTCGATGTAAGTTGCCTTAACCTCTGTTGCATTCTCGCCGCCCCACAACAGTGCACAACCATCGTCTTCATTCTTCTTGTTTGGATCAAATTCCAGTGGGAATTCATAGTAGTATTCCCCTTCTGCGGTCTGCTTGATTTCCATGTTGTTTGCTTGTGCAATGCTGTTAATCGTTGCTTCATCCGGAATGTCATACCACAGTTCCAGCGGGCTCATACCATCTTCCAGTACACCCTTTTGGATCTTGCTGGTGCCGTTGGTCAACGTTGCCCAGACCATATCCTTATCGTTTACCTTCCAAGAACCAAGGTCATTAAATTCAGAACTGGATTCCAGATCTCTATAAGTCCACTTCGACATCAAAGCTGCCGTTGCCGGATCTGCATCTGCACCTGTCTTGAATGCAAAGGAGATACCTTCTGTAATCAAATCATTTGCATTGTATATTTCTGGCTTGATCGCAGTCTCATACTCTTCCCCGGCTGTTACAAACTGCCGTCCTACCTTTACTGTCGGGCCATCCGGAAGAACAAATTCTGTAGTCGTGGTTACAGTTGTAGTTGTGGTAGTGGTCGTACCAGTACCGCTTGTAATGGTTGTAGTGGTAATGGTTGGGGTAGGATACGGTTTGCTTACCTTGACGCAGATACTGCCGTCGATATAAGTTGCCT
>DYCW01000235.1 GCA_019417865.1 Ruminococcus sp.
CTGTTCTGCATTAACGATACATTCTCTTTCAAGCTAACTTCTTCATATAGTTTTTCATTTTGGCTTACACTTATTTTAACACTTTAAGTTCTTTTTGTCAACCCTTTTGGCTAATTTTGCTTTGGAAAATTTTCCTGTAAAATAAAGTAGTAAAACTATATTTTAACAGGAGGATTTCCAGCAATGAAAACAATCAACTACCATGAAATGGGCAGCAGAATCCGCAAACAAAGAGAACTTTTAGGGTATACCAGAGAACAGCTTGCAGAAAAACTTGATGTATCCACAAAATTCTGTTCTGATATTGAACTCGGTGTGAAAGGAGTTTCCATTCAGACACTTGCCAAACTCACTGAACTTCTGCATCTCAGTTCAGATTATATCTTATTTGGTGAATGCACACAAGGAGATTCTATGGAACTGGAAATGCTTTCTTTGCTCAACCAGAAATGTCCTGAGAAGCACAGAAATAATCTGATTACCATTGTCAATGCATTTGTTAATTCTGTCTCCGAAGAGTAAAAAGACTGCGGATTTCTTCTTCTGACAAGTCAGGATTCAAATCCAGAATTTCATACAGGCGGAGCAGGATATATGCGTTCACTTTTGGAATTTCGTTTATTTTGTCTGCCTTCTCCGTTTCGCCGATTTTTCTGAGCCATATTTCCAGTTCACCGCTGCCGTAATCATAAATCAATTCATCAATGCAAAAGCAACGTTTTAAGTCTTGCAGTGTTTCAAGATATTCGCCGTTCATCAGCATACTTCCACCTCCTGAAAAAAGGATACCACAAAATTTCAGATAAGTAAATACAAAACAGTTCCGAAAAAAATTTAAAATTTCGGAACTGTTTTGTATTGACAATTATATTTTCAGGAAATGCTCCGCTGTCTGGAGCATTTTTTCTTTTAGTTCTTCCACTGCATCTCCATATATCAGTAGTTCGTCTTCGTCCATCTTTTCATAATCTGCATAACTCAGAATGTTGGGAAATGACTTCGGCATTATCGTTTGAATTTTTCTTCTTAGACTCATGGGAATATCTTCATTTGGCTCGCAGTTCCTATAATACCATTCACTCAGGGGCGAGAGATTTGCAAAGCAGAAGTCACATAATTCCATATCCACATGATCTTCTTCATCAGTGTAACTCCTCTGAAGATGGTCATATAGCTCCAGTTCGGATAAATATTGATTGAAGTTTTTGCCGTTGTCTTTGTAAATATTGTAGTCCTGATATTGGAATAGTGTTTTCAGATTCGGCATAAAATGTTCTCTGTTCTGCATCATGCCCGTTTTTCTGGCAAGTGCTGCAAAGATGATATACGGCTTGACAAATTTCAATGTTTCATCATTGTTGATATACATCAATAAAGCATTCAAATTATCCTTATAGACCGCATTCCCTATACTTTCATATAAAAAAGTATGCTGTGTAGTCAGCTGATAGAGGAAATCCACTTCTTCCGAATATTCAGTATTTTTTACTTTTATCGGCTTTTTCAGATATTCTCTCAATTCATGAAGTTTTTTACTGTTATCTGACTGACACTTCATAAATTCTGTCAGCTCCTTTATCAGTTCCTGCTGACGAAGGTAATTTCGGACTTTCTGTTCTTCATCGGGGTCGGGGTCTGTCCTGACGAGCAGTCCAAAGTCCGTCATCACACATGAATACAGATACTGAAAGTCAAGATTGTCAGGCTGCTGACGGATATGATCCATAAGGCCATAACAAATCACGACAAGATCCTGACTGCGAATAGAATATCTTGTAAGCAAAGCATAAAATGTTTCTTTAAACTGCCTTGCCTGCTGAAGTACCTTATCAAATGTAAGATGATTCCGTTTCAGCAATTCTTCTGTTTCTACATACTGGTCTGCCAGTTCGTTGATATACTTGTATAGTTCATAATCAATATCATACATCACTAAATTCCCCTCAGCATCCTGTCAAAATCCCTTTTGATTCTTTCTCCGTCCTCACTGTTTAGGATCTTCATATCATCAAAATGCAGCTGGACTAATTCTCTCCATTGCTCGTCATCTGATTCGCTTGCAAGCTCCAGTTCCAATTTTCTGGTACGAAGTTCTTCATTTTCATCATTATTTTCAATTCGTTTTATGGTACGCTTTGGAACAAGGTGGTTCATGGTTCTGCCTCCTGCTTTTTTTATCATTATACATGATTCGGCTTGTAAATGCAAGTGGAAATGTTCCTGTAACTTTCTAAAGCCTAAAAGCACACAGCAAAAATACCCACGTAATCGCCTTGATTACGTGGGCGTATATAAAATTGTCATGTATTTTTTAAAATTCACATTCAGCAGTAATTCCTAATAACCAATTCCGTAACGCCACCCCTGCCGTTACCGTTGCAGTTGATAGCCCGTCTTGCGGAAACCTCCGTGATATAATATCCAGCATACAGCTGTAGGATGAAGTCTGTATTGGAATTGGAGAGCATAAACTTGATTCCCCTTGCAGTCAGTTCATCACAGCATTGTTTCAGCCTGATATGGTCATCTTTTGTAAAGCCGTATCTGGTGTAACCCGTAAAGTTTGCCGTCTCGGATACTGGGTCATAGGGCGGGTCAAGATATACAAAAGAACCTGCTGGAAGAGTTCTCAATACTTTCGAAAAATCCATCGATGTAAAGTATATATTTGCCGCATTGAAATACTGACTGACCGTACGAATGCCCTCAGCATTGACAAAATCAGGATTTTTGTATTTTCCGTAGGATACATTAAACTGTCCCTGCCTGTTTTCACGATACAGACCGTTAAAACAAGTCTTATTCAGATAGATAAATCTCGCTGCCTGCTCCACTGCCGTTAATGCTGCAAATCTCTCGGCATCTCTGTCAAATCCTCTGATTTTATAGTAGAACTCAGCTGTATTTTCATAACTACTAAGCTCCGCAATCAATGCTTCGGGAAAATGTTTGATGACGTTGTATACATTCATCATTCCCACATTGATATCATTCACATAAGCCACTCCAGGCTGAATACTGAACAGCATTGCACCGCCGCCAAGAAATGGCTCACAGTATGTAATGATTTCCTCAGTCGGCATCAAATATGTAAACTGTCCGAGAAGCTGTGTTTTTCCGCCTGCCCACTTTAAAACGGGCGATACATTTTTGTTATACATCATCAACGACCTCCATTCAAACTTTTCTGCACTTTTCTATTCACATATTCTTCGACTGATTTCTTTGGAATTTTCCAGACTTTCCCGATTTTAAACGCATTGATTTCTCCGCTATTCAAAAGCGTGTAAAGTGTATTCTTTCCAACGTTCAAAAACTCCATGACCTCTTCAAACCTCATGATTTCATTTTCCATGTCGAATGCTTCCTTTCTGATTTTTATAAGATTTTTTATCATCTTTTATTGTTATGTTAGGTCAATTTTCAAAGAAAACAATAAAACTGTTTCCCATGGTACTTTTTCTGTCTCCGCATGCGATTTTTACGAATTATTCCGCATTCTGAATCAACAATTTATCTCTATATTCAGCCTGTTCTACAGGAAATCCAGCGTAAACAATTACCGTACAATTTTCCCTCAGCAGTCTTGCACGCCCAACAGCCTGCTCCAACTGTGAGGAAATCAGCCATGTCTGAATCATCTGCAACACTTCATTTTTGTACGTATTCAGATAAAAAGACTTGTCCCTATATATTATAATTC
>DYCW01000236.1 GCA_019417865.1 Ruminococcus sp.
GCTCGGAGATGTGTATAAGAGACAGCTGCCTGACCCGTATGTTACTGGCTTTTGTGCAGCTTGTTGCATTTCTCCGCTTACTTCTTGTCAACTTTAACAAAAAATAAGTCGATTTCAAATAAAAGCATTTACATTTTAGAAAGAATATGGTATACTAAAGGCATCTGATTTTGTTACAAACCTTGCAAACAAAATCATAAAATGGCATTTTTATGCATTCGTTCTTTATCATCTTAAAAGCTATGGGAGGTATTTTTATGAAACGAAACACAACGAAAAAACTCCTTGCCGGATTGTTGAGTACAGTGTTGCTTGGAACTTCTATTCCACTTGCAACCGTTACCGCAGCAGATACCGAAACAGGAGCCATTATTTACAGCTCTGACTTCGAAGACAGCAGTGCATCTCTACCGTTTACTGGAAGAGGCGGTGTGGAAACCATTTCTATTTCCACCAGTCAGGCACACAGCGGTACTTCTTCTATGATGATCTCCGACCGTACAAAGGGTTGGCATGGTCCACAGTTCTTGTTGGACGATGTTTGTGAGTCAAACAAAGAATATACCGTCAGTGCCTATGCCAAGGCAGAATGGTATAACACCATCAAGCTGAGTATGGAATATACCGATACTGCCGGAGAACGGCATTACAGCAATCTGGCAAGTGGTATTTCCAACGGGGACTGGGCGGAATTTTCCAATATCAAATTCAGCTTTACAGATGATGTCACCAATGTTTATCTCTACTTTGAATGCAACGATGGTTCTAATCTATATATTGATGACTTTACTCTTTCCGAAGCACCAATTATTCCTATTCAGGAAGATATTGCATCTCTAAAAGATGTCTACAGCGGCTATTTCAAGATTGGTACCGCCATCATGGCTTCTAATCTGGCATCCCCCTCTTTTATGGATTTGGTAGAAAAGCACTTTAATGAAAGCATTACGTTCGGCAATGAACTAAAACCAGACTATGTACTGGATCAGGCTGCCTCACAGGCAAAAGGTGACAATGTCAACCCACAGGTCAACTTTGCACAAGCAGATGCCTTGCTGAAATACTGTGCTGAAAACAAGATTCCAGTTCGTGGTCATACCCTCGTATGGCACAGCCAGACGCCGGACTGGTTCTTCAAAGAGGGCTTCTCCGATGACGGCGACTGGGTGGACAAGGATACGATGCTCCAGAGAATGGAGAACTATATCAAGAACGTCATGGAAGGTCTGGCAACCCAATATCCAGATGTGGAATTCTATGCATGGGATGTTGTCAACGAAGCTTGGACGGATCAAGGGACACCTCGTGCAGCCGGTTCCAGCAAATCAGAAGATTCCAACAGCTCCGCATGGGTTCGCATTTTCGGTGATAACTCTTTCATTGAACCGGCATTTGAATATGCAAGAAAGTATGCACCGGCTGGATGCAAACTCTATTATAACGACTTCAATGAATATATGCCAAGCAAAACCACTGCTATCTATAACATGGCAATGGAACTGAAAGAAAAGGGCTTGATTGACGGAATTGGCATGCAGTCTCACTTGGATGTTGGTTTCCCGACTGCTTCCGCATACAGAAAAGCCATTGACAAATTCGCTTCAACCGGCTTGGATATTCAAGTAACCGAGTTGGATATTACCACTTCAGATACTTCTGAAACAGGATTAAAAAATCAGGCTCAGCTTTACAGCGATATTTTCGATGTTTATGTAGACTATGCGGACAGCATTTCTGCGGTCGTTATCTGGGGGGTTACGGATGACCAAAGCTGGCGTGCAAGCAGAGTCCCGCTGCTGTTTGATGAAAACTTCCAAGCAAAACCGGCATTCTACTCTGTGATTGATGATGTAGAGCCGAAGGTGACGACAACTTCTACAACTGGTACGACTGAAACAACAACAACGACCACAACAGAACCCATTCCCTTTCAACTAGGCGATGTGAATCTAGATAAATTCGTAGATCTGACAGACATTGTTTTGCTGCAAAAATATCTGGTTCGGAAAGAAACCCTGACAGCAGAACAAGGTGTACAGGCAGATATGAACGAAGACGGTATTGTAAATGTTGTGGACTTGATGAAACTCAAAACAAGAGTTTTCTACGCAAAGTAACCTTTTGATTTTGATACAACTGCATATTGTAAAAATAAGAGAATGCGAAATGAGCATTCTCTTATTTTTTTGCCCTATGATTAGCACTCTCCATTCTACTTCGTTAGCACTCTTTTCGACTTAGTGCTAGATTTCATCTATTTTTCACGATTTTATCACAAGCTTTCCATATAAGAGCAGTATCATAAAGACAATGAAAGAAAGGATATGAGACCCATGGAACCAAATCTGAAAAAATAGCAATGCACAAACAGAAAACAAACAAAACCAATGTCATTTTGAAGGAGGAATTTTTTATGTATGGATTGACACCTTTTGAACGGAAAAGCTTTGACTTGCTGAATGCATTTCACGATTTTGAAAATGATTTCTTTGGCAGTACAGGTATGTGCCGTTTCAAGACAGACATTCGGGACGAAGGCGACAAATATGTGATGGAAGCCGAGTTGCCGGGCTTTGAGAAAGGCGACATTCAGCTGGATGTCACAGGTGACCAGCTGGTATTGACAGCGGCACACAGCACAGAACACGTTGACAATGCGAAGGAGAACTACATCTGCCGAGAGCGTTCCTATGGCTCTTATCAAAGAAGCTTTGACATCTCCAATGTAGATGCTGACCAGATTGAAGCAGAATACAAAAATGGCATTCTCTATATGATCCTACCGAAAAAACAGGAAAAAACATCTGCTTCCAGACGCTTGGAAATCAAGTAAGGATTTTTACTTGTACTACCCTGTCCACCGGTGCCCTCTGCACCGTTTTCATAAATTCTCTCAACGACCCTCTTGTTTGAGGGTCGTTTTTTGTTGCAAGTTAAGGGATTTTGTGTTATAATGAATTTGTATGAAAAAATTAGGAGGCGGTTTTCTCTTGCAAATCATTGACATTTTAACAGAAGAATTTCATCTGCGAAAAGAACAGGTTGAACATACTGTTGCCCTGCTGGATGATGGCAAAACGATTCCCTTTATTGCCCGCTACCGAAAAGAGGCAACGGGTTCCCTGGATGACCAATTGCTGCGACAGCTGGACACTCGTCTGCAATATCTGCGAAAACTGGAACAGCGAAAAGAAGAAATTCTGACCGCAATCTCTGCACAGGAAAAATTAACACCGGAATTGGAACAGCAAATTCGAGCTGCCAAGACACTGGTAGAAGCAGAAGACCTCTATCTTCCCTATCGTCCAAAACGAAAAACAAGAGCTTCTGCTGCCATTGCCCGTGGCTTAGAACCACTCGCCCGTCTGCTGATGGAACAAAAGCCAGACATCCATCCCACAGAAGCGGCAGAACCTTTTGTGCAGCCGGAACAGGATGTACCGGATACAGAGGCAGCATTACAGGGAGCAATGGACATTTTAGCAGAAGAAATGGCAAATGATGCTGCCCTGCGGAAACAAATGCGACGGTTTACGATGCTGAGCGGCACATTGTATGCCCGTGCTGTCGATGATACAGCAGAAACCCCTTATCGAAATTACTATGACTTTCAGTCGCCCATGGAAAAGCTTGTCGGTCATCGGGTACTTGCCATCAATCGAGGCGAACAGGAAAATGCCCTCAAGGTAAGCATTCAACTACCGGAGGGCAAAGGGGCTGCCATTGTGGTGCGAAAGTATGTCAAAAACGAAAGTCCCAGTGCCCAATTGGTACAGGCAGCCGCAGAAGATGCCTTTCAACGGCTACTTTTTCCAGCAGTGGAGCGGGAAATCCGTAAAAGTCTGACAGAAGCAGCGGAAACCGCTGCCATCAAGGTATTTGCTGCGAACCTGCGTCAACTGCTGCTGGCTGCACCACTGAAAAATCAAACCGTACTGGGTGTCGACCCCGGCTATCGAACAGGCTGCAAACTGGCAGTCGTGGATGCAACGGGTGCGGTTCTGGATACGGGTGTTGCCTACATTACCATCGGGGAAGGGGCAAAAATGGAACAGGGAAGGGAAACCATTCGCCGCATGATGATTACACACCATGTGACTGCGGTTGCCATTGGCAATGGAACTGCCTCCAGAGAAGCGGAAGCGGTCGTATCTGCTCTGCTGAAAACGCTGCCTCATCCAGCTGCTTATATGGTTGTTTCCGAGGCTGGGGCATCGGTTTACTCTGCCTCCAAGTTAGCAGCAGAGGAATTTCCGGAATATGACGTTTCCCTGCGAAGTGCGGTTTCCATTGCCAGACGGCTGCAAGACCCGCTGGCAGAGCTGGTCAAAATTGACCCGCAGGCAATCGGGGTGGGGCAATATCAGCATGATATGCCCAAAAAAGAATTAGCGGCTGCATTGGATGGCGTAGTAGAAGACTGCGTAAACGGCGTTGGCGTCGATTTGAATACCGCTTCTTTTTCGTTGTTGTCTCACGTTGCCGGTATCAATACGACAATTGCAAAAAATATCGTTGCCTACCGGACAGAAAACGGAGCATTCACGAATCGAAAACAATTAAAAAAGGTCGCCAAGCTGGGTCCGAAAGCATTTGAACAGTGTGCAGGATTTCTGCGGATTCCGAATGCAGACAATCCATTGGATAATACAGCCGTTCATCCGGAAAGCTATGCAGCAGCGGAAAAAGTGCTGCAAGCCTGCGGCTTTTCGTTATCTGCTATGCCAACGCAAAACCATCCGGAATTGCTGGCAACTGCCAAACAGTACGGGATTTCCACACTGGCAGAACAGGCTGGTGTAGGTGTGCCAACCATGCAGGATATCATACAAGAGCTGTCAAAACCAGGACGGGATCCCCGGGATGAACTGCCGCCGCCGTTGCTGCGGAGCGGCGATGTCATGGAGTTGAAAGACCTGAAAATCGGTATGGAACTGATGGGAACTGTGCGAAATATCACCGATTTTGGTTGTTTTGTAGATGTTGGTGTGCATGAAGACGGATTGGTACATATCTCCAAAATCTGCAATCGCTATATCAAACATCCGTTAGAAGCCGTACAGGTCGGCGAGGTGGTGAAAGTCTGGGTGGTGGATGTAGATGAAAAACGTGGTAGAATCTCACTGACAATGATACCACCCAAGCAGTAATCACATGGAAATCCATTTTTATATTTTCTCTCAGAACCATCCTTGAAAAATCGTACTTCCGCAGAGTGACTGTCCCTCAGCATTGCGTAACAGCGGTGAGGGCATAAAATGATTAAGTTATGACATTGCCCACGCTGTGAGGAATCCCCCTGGTCAAGCGGAATCTGCTTGCTCAGAGTCGCCTACGACGAAGAAATTGGTTCTTCAAATCCACATGTATTCTAAAATAAGGAGATCTATTTATGTCAAATACAACCACCGCCAATTCACTTGAGAGTACTTCTGTCACAAAACTCATGCTGAAATTTTCCATCCCCAGTATTATTTCCATGTTGGTCAGTGCCCTCTACAACATGGTAGACCAGCTGTTTATTGGACAAGCAGTCGGGATGCTCGGCAATGCTGCTACAAATGTTGCATTCCCACTCTCGACTTCCTGTATCGCCCTTTCCCTCTTGTTCGGCATCGGCGGTGCTGCCTGTTTCAATTTAAAAATGGGGGCGGGGGATAAAAAATCCGCCTCGTATGCATTCGGCAACGCCTTTACCATGCTCGTCATCAGCGGTGTGCTGCTCTCTGCCATCAGCCTGATTTTCTTAACGCCCTTGCTGCGGCTGTTCGGTGCACCGGATAATGTCATGCCTTATGCGGAAGAATATGTTCGGATTACTGCATTTGGTTTTCCATTTTTGATTGTCACCACAGGTGGAGGGCATTTAATCCGTGCAGATGGCAGCCCCGCCATGACAATGGTCTGTAACCTAGTCGGTGCCATTGTCAATACCATTTTAGATGCGATTTTTGTTCTTTACATGGATATGGGGATGGCAGGTGCCGCCTATGCAACGGTGATCGGACAAATTCTTTCCACATTGTTGGTTGTCATCTATCTGTTTCGGTATCGGAAATTGCATTTAAAGGCAAAGCATTTTGTGCCGCAATTCTCTCACATTCAGAAAATTACTGCAATCGGCATGGCATCTTTTCTCAATCAGCTTGCAATTATGGTGGTGCAAATCATTCTAAATAATATGCTGGAGCACTATGGTACAGGTTCCATTTACGGTGATGCCATTCCGCTTGCCTGTGCCGGTATTATCATGAAGGTATACCAGATTATATTTTCTGTGGTCATTGGACTGGGGCAGGGCATCCAGCCAATTGTCAGTTTCAATTACGGTGCAAAGAAATATGACCGTGTTTGGCATGCTTACCGCATTGCCATGATAGCCGGAGGGATTATTTGTGTCCTTTCTTTTCTGTTATTTGAAGGATTCCCCAAACCAATTCTCTCCTTATTTGGAGACGGCAGTGAACAGTACTATGCATTCGGCATAAAATTTTTCCGTATTTTCCTGTTTTTCACTTGGATTGATTTTTTGCAGCCAATTTCCACTACCTTTTTCACTGCCATCGGCAAAGCAGCAAAAGGGGCTTTTCTCTCCCTTACCCGACAGATTATCTTTTTCCTGCCACCACTGCTATTGCTGCCCTTGTTCTTTGGCATAGACGGCATTCTGTTTGCCGGTCCGATTGCGGATCTGCTCTCAGCAATTGTGACCATTACCATGGTTGCAATCGAATGGAACGTCATGAAAAAACAGCAGTCAATTTGTCTGGCATAAATGCACTTGCTTTCCAAATGAAAACGGCGTTCTGTTCTGACAGGACGCCGTTTTTGGTTCTGATTCTGATTTTTAACGTGAGTTCGATAGACAAGTTTTATCCGCTGAATAGCGACTGCGGTCAAGCTGGCTCAGCTTGGCGAGGAGTGCAGAGGGCAAGCTGCCCTCTGCAAAACAATGTAAACTTAGATGTGCTGCTGGATGAGGAACAAGCTACCGCTGTCCGCCCTCCGAAAACACAAAACGATATGCGACAGAAAAATTTAGAAAAAATCGGTTATAGATTGGAACACGAAAATAGGGCGGACAGAAGACACAGGCGAACAGCGTAGCATTTTCGCCGGCACGGTTTGTGATTGGCAGCGGTAGAATGTATGAACTCATGTTAACAACTGCAAAATGGTGATTACTGCTTTATCTGTTTTCCACACTTTTTGCAAAATGCTGCTGTTGCTGAATTTTGTGTGCCACACTGCGGACAGTACTGGATACCTGATTGTACCGTCCCCTGCTCACTCTGCTGATTCGGAAGAAATGTCTGCTTCTTTTTGCTGTGCTGCATCAAGCCGATTGCCAACGCTCCCGAACCAGCCAACAATACCACAACACCGCCAATCAACAGCAATGCAAAATTATCCGAGAAAAAGTCATTCTTATGGTCATCGTTCTCGTTCTCCACAATCGATAACACCGCTTCTGTCTGTTTCGTTGTAGTAGTGGCTGCTGTGGTGGTCAGCACCGTGGTTTCTGCTTCTGTCGGGGCAAGGGTGGTCAGAATGGTGGTCACGGCTGCGGTGACTTCTACTGTTGTTGGCGCTTCTGTTGGTGGATCCGTAGGAGGATCGGTTGGTGGGTCAGTGACAACTGGTTCCGGCTCAGGCTCGGGTTCTGGCTCAGGGTCATCCACAACAGAACCGACTGGAGAAAGATACGCCATGTCTACCCAGCCGTAGAAAACAGCATCTGGTTCATGCGGCTCGATATTGTAACAAGTAACCCAATCAATTCCCATTGTATGACAGGCAGTACGGGCATACACAACATCACCCTTTTGAAAGCTATATTCCACTTCCTGTTCTCCGCCCTCTTTGATGTACTTCCCACTATACCCCATTACACCATCACTGTTTATCTCATATTCTTTACATACAAACCATTCTCCGGGATCTAACGCATCTGCATCCGCTGGCAGCTGCAAGCTACAAAGACATAACGCCGCTGCGGATACCACACATCCAAAATGCTTCCAAATTTTCATGTAACATCGCTCCATTCCTTTTTATGATACAGGATTTTTTCCTGTATGTTACAAAAACCAATTGCAAACCATACCGCCGAAATAAGAGGCGGCATTCAACACAAGGGAAAATAAAAACGGATTCTGCCGTCCGGTCAGGCATTTCCGGTAAATCCATGCCTCCGACAGCCAGACTGCAAATTCCAATGCTGCAATCCAAAGCACCACAGAAGGCATTCGAAACCGAAACCAATAGTCCAAATACACCACTACAGGATTGGTGATGAGATTGACCAGAAAGACCAGCAGAAAATCTTGTTTGTTCCGCTGCGGAAAACATGCTGCCACTGCCAGCTCCAGTATTTCTGTCAACAGCAATGACCATGCCAGTCCTTTTATCAGAGAAATCACCATCCATTTTTCTATCATGCCCTCACCGCACAATCTCGCCGCTTTTCTAACAACAATGGTACATACAGTAGCACCAGTGATGCTGCTGACAGCAGCAGATAAATCCACGGTCTGGAAAATTGATAGATGTTGCAGAAATACGAAGGAATCAGTCCGATAAAAATTGCAAATGTCAATACACCAAATGCCGTTCCCTTTGCTGCCGGGAACTGCATTCCCAACAGAGAAAGCGTAATGGGCATCGTCATATTAAACAGGAATACCGCAAGCAACCCCATCACTGGCACGGCATTTGCCCCTAAAAAGAGCAGTGCACTGCATGTCAACGAAAGTAACACGGTCAGACGAATGCCAAATCGATCTGCCAGAACCCCACCGACTGCTTTGCCCAATACAATCCCCACTGTCATCAGCAGTGCCAGCCAGCCGGATGACCACGGAAAATGAAATACCGTTCCGGCAAAGGAACGCAGCACAACCACTAGAATACAGCATACTGCAAGCAGCAACGACCAGCTGCCCTTTTCCGGATGAAAAGAAATCGGCTGTTTGATCTGATTTTTCACAGTTGTCACATAGCATAAAACCAACTGAAGCAACAAGGCAATCCCCAGTACGACCGTCATTGCCGACAGCCAGTTCATCCCCTGTCCGGAAACCCATTTTCCGCCGAATACCCCAAAAGCACCCGTTGCCACAAAAATACCAACTGGTTGACAGGCATTCTCCCGATATGCCATTGCCTCCCGTCCGCCACCGACATGAAAGCAAGCATTTCCAATTCCCAGCAGTAAAACCGCTGGCAGCAGCGGTATCCCGAAAACAGTGCCCACATAAACAGAGAGCAGACACAGCAAACCAACTGCGACCATATACCGATTGCGTTGCAGCCAGTCTCCGAAAATCCCAACGGGAAGCTGTCCGGCAAAGGCAACAAAATTATAAAGTACGCCATACAACAGCCAGGTTTCTACCCCTTCTGCCCAACATGCCGGCATGACAACTTGTACCATATAGTAAATACAACAAAAGTCCACCAGACAATGCAGCAAAGTGTAATAAGAGAGCGAAATTATTTTTCCACGTTTCTCTGACATACAAATCATCCCATCATCCCCCTTTTTTCGATTTCTATCCCATTATACACCATTTTCGAATCATTTGCAATCGTTTCTGGAAATTTTTTAAACTTTTTATCCAAAAAAAGCCGGATGGCAGGATTTCCATGCCACCCGGTAAAAAATAAAACACAATTAGGATAAAACTGTCCGCTTCAAAACCAGCAAGTCCGTCACATTCACAACATTGTCTTCCTGATAGTCCGCCGCTTTGCCCTGTACTGCGGTCAAGGTTGTTTTCCGCACCAGATATTTTTGCAGCAATACAACATCTGCCACATCTACTGCACCATCCTGATTGACATCGCCAGCAGTCACATCCGGTATATCGCCGCCATTGATGGGATAGTTTTTCAAATCCGGCAGCTCATCCAGTGTAATACAATATTCACTGTTGTAAATCTCTTTCAGATTTTCTGCCGGATTGTTCTGTTCGCTGGTCAAGTAATTCATATACCATGGGCAGAAATACAGCCAAGAGGCTTTATCTTTCAACAGATTTTCCAGTGACGGAATGGTATCATTCTCCGCCATGGCAACCATTTTTTCTCCATTCGTGCTTTGCACCAGACTATAAAAGGTGGAGGAAATCGAACTGAGATTCGGCAATCCGTCAGCAGCGTTATATTTATCATACCCGACGATATCCACTACATCATCTCCCGGATACCAATCCGGCGAGGTAGAATAGGTATAACTGTTCCACACCCAAATCAGGTTGTCCAAACCATATACATTGGTCAGCTGATCATACAGGAGCCGATACAACTGCTTACAGGGTTCCGCTCCCTCTGCACCCCACCAGAACCATGCACCCTCTGCCTCGTGCAGCGGTCGCCAGAGAATCGGCACATCTGCTTCTTTCAATTTAGTCAGTTGTTTTGCAATTTCTGCAATATCTGCCATCAGGACTTCATGCTCCCATGTCCCTTCTTCCAACGCCCTTGTAATCCGAAATGTTGTGGAATCTGTATTGGCAGACGGCACATAGAATGCCCGTTCTGTTCCGCCTTCTTCCGACGGTACACGCCAGTGCCACACAACCGTGGCAATACCTTTATACTCGTTCACCCATTGCACGGCACGTTCTGCGGCATTGTCATCCCACGTTGCTCCGGCATAATAGTTCAGGAAGTCAATCCCACGAATGGCACACATTTTTCCAGTGGTATCCATCAGATAATCAAATTCCTGTTCATTGTCTTTGATGAAATTCGTCGGGTCGGCATAGAGGTTGTAGTTATGCGAACCGCAGTATTCCTGCTGACCAGAAATAATATGGTTTCCATACTGGTCACAGAGATAATTGTAAAGTCGCTTGGTGCTGTCAGAGGCATTCGGGTTAGATAACTGGCGTGTTGGGGTAAGGTTTGTCAAAGACTCGTCTGCGGGTGCAATTTCCAGATAGTCGAACATCGTATAACCCCAATAGGCACGAAATGTAACGGTGTTGGTGCCCGCCTGTAGCATAACCACACCACCGGAAGTCTCTTCAAAGGTCAGATTATGGGTAAAGCTGATTTCGCCCTGATTCACACCATTGATATCTAGGTACTGTACCTTTTTATTCGGATCATACGGCTCACAGTAACAGACTGTCAGTTCATATAAGCCATCTTCCGGTACTGTTATTTCCAAGCTGACCGTTGTCCCTTTTTGATCCAGATAAGAGAACCCATCACCGGATGCATTTGTCAAGTCATAATCCTCACCGCTGCCGTCCTCTTCCGTATTGCCCTTCCACGTTTCATGATAGATGGTTCCCCCGCTGGTTGTACCGTCTTCAAACTCATAGCGAACAGCATCTGTTGTTTCTGCTGCAGCCACTGGAACCGTTGGCAGGCTGGCAGTAATACAGGAAAGCACAAGCAGCATTGCAGTCAAACTGCATCGTTTTTTCAAAATCATAAGCAAATTCTCCTTTCATGGTTACAAATCGCTATCTATATGATACTACTTTTTGTGTCAGATGTCAATTTGTTTCAGCGAATTTGCATAAAAGAAATAGTCCTTGGGAAAATCCGTCTGAGTCTGTAAAATCAAGTACAAAAAACACGCCACTTTTTCATAAAAATATCCTCAAAGATGTGCATTGTTATTACTACACAACTTTGAGGAATTTCTCATTCTCGTTTATATGTTGATTCAAATTACTTCTGTTATTCCCCCTGACAGGTGAACACCACACCAATGGTCTTTAAAATAATCTTCCAATCTAACCAAAAGTTTCTATCCTGTATGTACTGAATATCCAATGCCACCCATTCATCAAAGGTCAAACTGTTCCGCTTCGGCTGAATCTGCCAATAACAAGTCAGCCCCGGTGTCACATACAATCGCTGCATCTGGTAGGCATTATACATTTTTACCTCTCTCGGCAAAGATGGTCTTGGACCAACAATACTCATTTCCCCTCTGAGGATGTTAAACAGCTGCGGCAATTCGTCAATACTGGTCTTCCGAATCAGTTTGCCGATTCTGGTGATTCTCGGATCCTTCTTCATCTTAAAAACCGGACCATCCATCTCGTTCTGTTTCAACAGCATATCCAATTTTCCCTCTGCATTCACAATCATCGAACGAAATTTGTACAGCTTAAATGGTTCCCCATTCTTTCCCACACGATACTGTGAAAAAATCGGACTGCCATGCGGATCATCCATCACAATCAGCAGTGCCACCAATAACATTAGCGGAGAAAGTACAATGATTGCCAGCAAAGAAAAAACAACATCTCTTGACCGACACAAAAATGCATACGCTCGCTTTTGATGCAGAAATTCCTTTTCCAAACGAATCTGCTGCTGCGTCTTCACAGAAAGTACGGTTTTACTGGATTTTACTACCCACATCCCTTTTGTATCCATGCATATTCTCCTCTGCTTCAAACTTCCCCATATCAAAGCAGCCATGTAACGAATATACCATTTTCACCTTTGGACGCCAGCATTCGTCAAACTCGTTGCCCGTTCCATCATTTCGGATGTCTCCGCAGACAGCTTCCTTCGCTCCAGCAAATGCAATGCTGGCTGCATATTGATGATACGGCTCGTAAGATTGTGTGCATCAGTGCCCAAAAAATGGATTTCTCCATCCGCAATCCAGCGGAGCAACCGCCGTCGTTCCCACCATCCGGCACGACATAGCGAACCGCAGTTCATCTGCTTATATACCGGCAGTTCCATAACAGCAGTAAAGGTTTCTCTATTCCATAAACGGTAAAACCGCTCAATATGGGCAAATACAATTTGAACATCATTTCGGTTCATCACGGTCTCTACCTCTCGTAGACGAAACCGATTATGATACGGCAACTCCAAAAGCAATATGTTTGTGCCAGTAATGCAAAGCGGCATTAAATCCATACGACACAGTGCACTGGACATTGCAACCTCTGCCCCGAGACACAGTTCTGGAAATGCTTTTCCGTTAGTCTTTGCCTGTAAAGCTGCAAATGCCCGATTTCGCCGTTGCAAAAACGATGACACCGATTCTTCCTCACAATAAAAATGCGGCGTCAATACCACACGCCGAACACCCTGTTCCCATTCTGCCTGCAGCATAGAAAGGGAGATTCTCATAGAATCCGACCCATCATCCATCCTGGGAAGAATATGGGAATGAAAATCAACAATCATACCGCTGCCTTCTTTAAGAAACAGACTGCTTCTTGGAATCTGTCAAATCTTTTGCACTGCTTGCTGTTTTTACGGCAGATTCTGTATAACTCTTATAATCCTTTTTGTAATACTTTTTATAATAGCCGCCTTGTTTGAAGTCCACTTCTGTCAGAACCATGCCCAATACTGGTGCACCTGTCACAGAAATGGCTTGTAAAGCAGCATCTACTTCTTTTGTTGTCGTCACCTGGTAACGAGCGACTAGCAGAATACCACCAATAAACGATGCCATTCCCAATACATCACTCACCACATTGACCGGCGGCGTATCAATTACAATATAATCATACTGGTCTTCCGCCTCCGTCAGCAGTTCCTGCATAGCAGGGGATGCCAATAGCTCAGACGGATTCGGCGGACAAGTCCCCGCTGTTAAAACGTCCATATTGGGAGGTGCATTGACATGCCGTGCTTCCTGCCAAGTTGCCATCCGCCCCAGCACCTCAGATAAACCCACAAGATTTTTCAACTGCAACCGCATATGCTGCACAGGCTTCCGCAGGTCAGCATCTATAAACAGAATCCTTTTCTCCATCATTGCCAAAGCCATTGCCACATTGGCAGCAGTCAGGCTCTTACCATCTGATGCATTTGGACTGGTAATTGCAACGATTTTATGTGCCTGGGGAGCAAGCGAAAACATCAGATTGGTACGAATGGAACGATATGCCTCGGAAAACGGAAATGGCAGACCGCTTGCACAGAGCAACATTCCCTGCATGGCAGACTGTTTGTTCTTTTTCTTCCGCCGCTTTTTCTTACCGCTGCGTGCCTCCACCAACTCTGGTACTTCCCCCAAATAGGCAAGAGAAAAGGACTGGATGTCTTCTTCACTTTTAATGGTTCGATCCAGCAAATGAATCAATATCACAATACCAGCAGAAAGTACAAATCCGGCAAGGGCTGCGAGCATAGTAATTTTCTTCACATCTGGTGCCGACGGGGACTGGGGCACTTCCGCATCCCCAATCACCTCAACAGAACCTGCACCAATAATCCGTACCAAAAAGACCGGTGCAACCTCGGCATAAATATCACAAATAGCAGCAGAAACATTGGGATCTTTGGTTTGTGCAGAAATTTTCAATACTTCTGTATCACCATCTGCTGCCATGGTAATAGAATTTTTCAATTCAGAAACGGAAACCATGCCATTCTTTACAGAGAAACACTTCGCAATTTCCGCTGCACCAAACTTGCTGACCAGTTCCATACCGACTTGTTTCACAACGGTATCATTTTTTAAAATTACGATATAGGTTTCCACCAAAGATTTCGATGCCATCAAATCCTGTTGGTTGATGGCTTCCTTTTCTTCGACACTATTGCCATTTTTGACATACATATAAGTACTTGCTGTATACTGTAATGGAAGATAATACTTTGCATAAGAAAATCCAATTGCAGCAAAGCAAAGCGTGACTAATAAGATAATTGGCAGTCGCCGCAGCAATGCCTGAAACAACTTTCCCAAATCAATTTCTGTCTCATATTCCCGTTTTTCTTTTCTTTTTGCGTTTACACTTTCCACGTTTATAAGTTCCTTTCCGATTTTTGATTGCTTTTCCAAAATTCCAAAAAACAGAAATAGAATCTCCTATAAAAAGCAAGGTATATTTTATGAATTTTTCTTATCATACCATACTTCGCCTTATTTGTCAACTTTTTCGCTGGTTTTCTTTTTATTTCAGCGATTTGCTTTGAAATTGTGATGATTTCATATTCTTTTTTGAACCTTGCAGAAAATTGCAGGTAATATTAAGGCACTTACTGTATTACTTCTTTTTATAAAACTGAAAGACCGCTTGTCATGGATTTGCTTTTCAAGTGGTTTTATTATAGCATATTGACATGATATTGTCAACAATATCCAATGGAAAAAATTTTTTTCGTCAATATGGCACAAATTCCCTTTCTAAATGCATGTGATTTTTTGTTCAAAATAGAAATAAAAACAGATTCTTTAAAAAGTTACACTTTTTAAAAAAAATCAACATATCCAGAAGGGGTGAGGAGAGAAAAAACATTTCCATTCTACAGAAGATTTCCTGCATAGAAAACTCGAAACAAAAGGGCTCGGAAAAACAATCTTGTTTTCCAGAGCCCTTTCAATTAAAATAGTTGAAAACTTATCTCTTACTAAACTGTGGTGCACGACGAGCAGCCTTAAGACCGTACTTCTTTCTTTCCTTCATTCTCGGGTCACGAGTCAGGAAACCAGCCTTCTTCAAAGCTGGACGAAGTTCCGGATTGAATTCGAGCAAAGCTCTTGCAATACCGTGACGAATTGCACCAGCCTGACCAGTCACACCGCCACCGGTTACGGTGCAGATGACGTCCATATTTTCCAGATTTTCAGTCAATGCGAGCGGCTGCCGAACGATCAGCTTCAGAGTATCCAGACCAAAATAGTCATCAATGCCTCTGCCGTTGATGGTGATATTGCCGCTACCCGGATACAGTCTCACTCTTGCAACAGAGTGCTTTCTTCTACCGGTACCATAATAATATTTTACCTTAGATTCGTACATTTGAGAACACTCCTTTCCTTAAAACTCGCAAACTTCCGGCTTCTGTGCAGCCTGCTTATGCTCAGCACCCTTATAGGTACGGAGACGAGTCAGCTGCGTTGCACCTTGCGAATTATGCGGGAGCATACCCTTGATGGCGATCTGCATTGCTTCATCAGACCGTTCTTCCATCATGACCTTATACTGTGTCTGCTTCAGACCGCCAATCCAGCCGCTGTGACGATAATAATACTTCTGTTCCAGCTTCTTACCAGTCAGGACAGCCTGATCACAGTTGATTACAATTACAAAATCACCGCAGTCTACGTGCGGTGCAAATGTCGGCTTGTGCTTACCACGCAGAATGTGAGCTGCCTTTGCAGCGACACGACCCAGCGGTTTCCCTGCTGCGTCAATGATATACCACTTGCGGCTTACTTCACCGGCTTTTGGCATCGTTGTTGCCATAGTTAAATTCCTCCTATATTTTCATGCTTTGATCCGTTTCTGCAACAAAAAACAGAACGGGAGACAGAGGGCAGTTGGGTTAGGCTGCACCGCCGGCTTCCGCAAGCTATCACCGGTCTCTCTGACACTACAAAGATTATTATACAAAATTTTTCAGCATTTGTCAAGAGGAAAACTGCCGAAAAATCGAAAAAATTATAAAAGCTTCTTTCCTAATCACTCTATTTTCCATAAAAGAGCGAAACCGCACCTGTCAACTTCGCTCTTTTTATTATTCCATTGTCAACTATAGTAATCCCTGCTATTACCGATATATCGGAACCTGAGGAGTGCTATCAAGATCCCCCCATTTAAAGCTTTCTATCACATCTGGTACAACCGATTGTCCAGAAGATTTCCTTGCATAATAATTCAAAATCAACACTGCATCCTCTATCGCAATTTTTTTATCTTTATCCATATCAGCCCGTTCAAGGAAGTCATTTTCAGAAGTGGAAGAAACTCCAGAAGACAATCCAGCTGATTTCCGAGCATAGTAAGTCAAAACTGATATTGCATCCTCCACATCCATTTCCCCATTTCCATCCACATCACCACGAACAGCTGTAAATTGACCGGCAATTTCTATCGCATCTTCCATTGTGATTGCACCATCACCATCCATATCTGCCAACTGGAAAAGCCGTGTATTTTCTTCTACATTTTCACTGAAAACTGGATTTAACCCTGCTTTTTTATCTACATAGTACTGTCCTACTATTTTTGCATCTGCCTCGTCCAAAATGCCATCACCATTGATATCACCCTGCTTTGGCGTATAATTTGCCTGAATCAGTTCTGCATCCGCAAGTGTAATGACACCATCGCCGTCCATATCAGCTGCCTGCAAAAAAGCGTCACTAGGTGCATCGGTTACCTGACCATTTTCAACAGCTGTACAGTATTCCTGAACACGAATCACATCCGCAGGATCAACCGTCCCACTACATGTGGCATCGCCCTTTCTTGGAGAAAGATAAGAGAGAATCAGTTCCCAATCGCTCATATTGATGTTTCCATCTGCATTCAAATCTGCCAGTTGGAAAATGCGTGCATTTTCCTCTGCATCTTCGCTGAAGTATGGATTTAGCATTGCTGTATTTTTTGTTTTTGTATAGTATTCCATTATTGTTCTGGCATCCAAATAATCCACATAACCATCTTCATTGATATCTCCAACCAGCGGAGTAACATCTTCCGCAGATACTGCAAACGCCGGCAAAGATGTCACCGTTAAAGCAAATGCTGCTAACATACTTGTTATTCTTTTCATAACGCAAAACTCCCTTCTAAAACACCCTTACAGCGTAATGGTTACTGTTTTTACCTGTGTCGTACCAATCAAAGTTTCAACTGGAAGTGCTGCTGCACGATCTGCATAATACTGCAAAATCGCATTTCCATCTGCTTCCTCAATGTATCCACTTTGATCTACATCAGCAGCTTCCGCACAAGAATAACCTGACCGCATCAAATAAGAAAATTGCGTTCCCCATGAAATAACTTTTCCATTTTCAAGTGTAGAGGAAATATTATTTTCTACATTATAATTTATACGGCTCACAGGTGCTAGGGGACTTTCATATACCGCTTCATAATAAGATGCAATAGAAAAAGCTCTTAATGCATCTTCTACTCTAATTCTGCCATCGTTATCCACATCTCCTAAAAGATAGGGATATGTTTCTATTGCAGTATCTGAATCATAGCCACCATCAATAAGTGCCTTATCATATTGTATTCCCTCTGTCAGTGAATTATAGCTGATAATAGCTGTAGAAAATCTACAAGAGGAATCAGAGTCAGCATCAACGTTAAACCAAAAATCAACCGAGAAATTTTCAAATGTTTCCTGTTGTCCATTGTTCTGTTCAGGAACTATTCCCATAGCATAGATTAATGAATTAGACCCCTGTTCATAGCTTAAAGTATTAAAGCAATTAATACTTTGATCCCAATCACAAGGTGTGCAATTCTCATCAAATTGTAATGCGATGCTAAAAACAAATACTCCAGGATTATTTGTCACCTGAAAAGAAACTTTTATCTGTGTATCAGAAACCGCTTCTGCACGCAATTCATACGAAAAAGCTGAATTTGGCACCTCTGGAATGGAAACTGCACTTACTGTTGTCATCATCGCTGTGATCATTGCCAATGCAGATACCCCTGCAACAAACTTATTCCCATTCTTCATGATAAATTTCTCCTTTTTATCATTTTTTGTCAATTTCCATGAAGTCTCAAGTTCGTTGTCTCATTATCTGTAAAAAATTTATACTACTACTAGTATAATACATATTTTCGTGTTTGTCAAGTTATTTTTACGTTATTTTTCCATATTCTTCTTTTATTTTAAAAAAAACCCACCTTCTTTTTGTTTTAAAAGCAAAAAGAAAATGGGGTCGATTGATTTTATTCTTCTGTCAAATAGCGAATCGAATCAATCCGATTTCCATATTCCGATAGCGGCACCATCTGTTTTTCTTTCTGCATCGGATCCATACACCAATACATCCCGTCCTGACTGCCTACTAATAACACAAAATGCATACTTCCAGTCTTTGTTTGCACACATGCGATTGGGTAATGCCCCTGCTCCAACAGCGAATCCAGTTCTTCCTCTTCTAACTCATTCGCTTCTTTCCGTACAGTCGTCACGTTCATTGCCTCTTCCAGTGCCAGCCACTGCAAGTTTCCCTCTGCATCATAGACCTGATGGTCGGAAAAAAACTGATTCAATGTTTTTGGATTCACATCTGCCCCCAGTTCCTCCCGCTCAATCCCCTGCATCTGTATCACAGCCGCAAGGCAGGTTGTCAAACAGCCGGAATCCCCCATGTGATATACAGAGTCTCCCAACGGATCATCCTTCCAATGGGTATCCTTTTGATAATAGTATACAACATTGTCAGAAACATAATCCACCGATGGTGTTACGTTCTCTCCGTTGTGTCTCTTGTACAAATAGGCTGCGGAAATACCGACAATTACAAGCACCGTGAACAATAGCACACAAAAAATACGTCTACGTCTTCTCAAAAGCATGGCATACTCCCCTTCAGACAAGCAGTACTTTACCTTTACCGCTCCAGTAACAGCCTTTCGTTACAATATTCACACTCTAACAACGTATCACCCAGTATCAGAAAACTCTTCGGCAGATACGACTCTGTACAGGTAATGCAGTTGGGATTTTTGCAAGCCGCCCCGTTTACCGTTCTGCCACGCAGCAATACCGTCGGATTATCCTTCTTATTTAAATCCAGCATGCGAATAATCAATGCCATTCGTACATACATGCCATACCGTGCCTGATTGAAATACATCGCTCTTGGATCTTCATCCACTGCCACCTCAATCTCATCCACTCTCGGCAACGGATGCAGAATAATCATATCCGGCTTGGCGGCTTTCAGCTTCTTTACGGTCAAGATATAGGTATCCTTTTGTGCCAGATAGGCTTCTCGACTTGCAAACCGCTCCTGCTGAATCCGTGTCATGTACAAAACATCCAGCTCCGGCAATACTTCCTCCAGAGAAGAAACCTCCCGGAATGGACAGCCACTTGCCGTCAGAATATCCTTGACATAAGACGGCAGCTTCAACTCGGGTGTGGAAATCAGAATGAACTGGTTGCCCTCGAAACACGTCATGGCTTTAATCAAAGAGTGTACCGTTCTGCCATTAATCAAATCTCCGCAAAGACCAATCGTCAGATGATCCAACCGCCCCTTTTCACATTTCAGCGTCAGCAGATCGGTCAAGGTCTGTGTCGGGTGCAGGTGTCCGCTGTCACCGGCGTTGATTACCGGACAGTCGGCGGACATTGCTGCAGCCTTTGCAGCACCAGCAACCGGATGCCGCATGACGAGGATATCTGCATAGTTGCTGACAATTTTCGTCGTATCCTTCAGTGTTTCACCCTTGGAAACCGAAGAGTTTGCCGGATTGTCAAAGCCAATCAATCGACCGCCCAACCGCAGCATTGCTGTTTGAAAAGACATCTGCGTTCTGGTAGACGGCTCATAAAACAGCGTCGCCATAATTTTATTGTGGCAGGCTCCGGAATAGACCTCTGGATTGTTCTTGATTTTCTCCCCCAAATCGACTACCTCTTTCCACCAGGAAACGGGATAGTCATTCAGGTCGATGAGATGTGGGTGCTTGGACGTCGTCATGATAATAAATCCTCCTACTATTATGATAACAGGGGAAGACAAGCCTCCCCTGTAATGGTCATAGCATCAAACTATGGTTGATATAAATCTTAAACTGCATGTGAAAAAACTGTGCGGCACGCCGACAGAGCAGCATCCGTTCCATGAAAATTTCAAAATACTCCAACACCGATGAAATCTGTGTATCAATGGTCATGGAAAGCACAAATTCCTGCTTTTCTTTATCAATTAAAAGCTCTGCGGTTTCCACCGCATAATTCACACGGTCGTGAATATCAAAGGTTAAAAAATCGGTATTGCGTACACGGCTGCGGCGAACATCCGTTTTATCCGCCAGAATCAATGCGGCTGAGATCGCATCAATCGGCTGTGCGGTAGCTTCATCGTGATTGCCAATGGCAGAAATCACAGCACAAATTTCCTCTACGGGCATTTCCAGCCGATCCAGCAGACGAAATGCCATTACCGCACCGCTTTGGGCATGATCGACCCGATTGATGACATTGCCAATGTCATGCAGAAAGCCGGCAATCCGTGCCAGTTCCACTTCCCGTTCCGAATACCCCAGTGCGGTTAAAATTCTCGCTGCGGTATGTGCTGTTTTCTCCACATGTGCAAAAGCGTGTTCTGTGTAGCCAATCGATTTTAATGCCTGATCGGCACGCTGGATATAGGTGCGAATATCGGGATTTTTCCGAATATATTCAAATGTGACACAGCTTGCCATAATTTGTCGCCTTTCTCTCTTTTTCTATCGTACGCTTCTTTATGATTACTGGACTGGAATCGTATCAGATTCAAAGTAAACATGATACCATACCAAAAACATATAGACCGTCCAGATTTTTCGGCTGTTGTCCGCCTTTCCGGCACGGTGGTCATCCAACAACTGCACCAGCTGTTCTGTATGGAAAAACTGCTGTGCAGCGTTACTTTCAAATGCATCTTTGACTGTATTATAATACGTGTCTTCCTTCAACCAGACACGAATCGGCACCGGAAAGCCCAGTTTCTTCTTTGCTGCGGTCTTTGCCGTCTGTGGTGGGGTGTCCTTTTTGGCAGCCAGACGCATGGCATATTTTGTGATATAGGGTGTGCCACCACTCTCAGACGGTTTGTGCACAACCCGATACCGGGTTGGAATCTGCTGTGCCAGAGCCATGACTTCTTTATCCAAAAACGGTACTCGCAGTTCCAGTGAGTTTGCCATACTCATCTTGTCGGCTTTCAGCAGAATATCCCCAGCCATCCAGAGATGCAAATCCAGATACTGCATCTTGGTGACATCGTCCTTATCTTTCACCTGGTCATAATACGGTTTGGTAATGGCAGTCGGATCCGGTGCATTGGTGTGAATTTTCAGCAGTGCCTTGCGGTCTTTCGGAGAGAACATATAGGCATTGCCAATAAAGCGTTCTTCCAAATCTTTTCCCTTGCGGACAAAGAAATTGACCCCTCTGTGTGCCGGCAGGGCTTCGGCAAGATGCATAATACCACGACGCAGACCACGGGGCAGTTTTTCATAGCTGGTAGAACCCGGGTCACTATAGACGTTGTAACCGCCGAAAATTTCGTCAGCCCCCTCACCGGACAAAACAACTTTAAGGGATTTGGACGCCAGATTGCAGACAAAATACAGGGCAACGGCTGCCGGATCTGCCAGCGGTTCATCCATGTGATATTGAATCATCGGCAGATGAGACCAGTATTCTTCCGGCTCAATCACCTTGCTGTAATTCTTCTTGCCAATTGCTTCTGAAAAGCCCTTTGCCCAGCCGATTTCGTTATAGCGTTCTTCCTTGCCGAAGCCAACGGTAAAGGTCTTATCGACATCGGCAATGGCTGCCACATAGCTGGAGTCCACACCGCTGGAGAGGAAAGAGCCAACTTCTACGTCAGCAATTTTATGTGCTTCTACGGAGTTATGGAATGTATCGGAAATGCGGTTGACCCACTCATCCAAGGTTGGCTTTTCATCTGCCTGAAAGTCAATTTTCCAATACTGCTGAATGTTTAATTTGCCGTTCTGATAAATAAAGTAATGTGCCGGCGGCAGTTTATAAACGCCCTTAAAGAACGTCTCCGTACAAGGAGAATACTGGAATGTCAGGTAATTTTCCAGTGCAGCGGTATTCAGTACTTTCTGAAAATGCGGGTGCGGCAGAAAGCTCTTGATTTCCGAGCCGAACAGGAAAGTTTCCCCCATCTGTGCGTAATACAGCGGCTTGATGCCAAAGAAGTCTCTCGCACCAAATAAGGTTTTCTGTTTCTTATCCCAGATGACAAAAGAAAACATCCCACGCAGCTTTTGCAGCAGTGCGGTGCCATATTCCTGATAGCCATAAATCAGCACCTCGGAGTCGGTCTGCGTTGCAAACTGGTAGCCCTTTTCGATCAAGGCCTGCCGAATGGACTGATAGTTATAAATTTCGCCGTTAAACAACAGTGCCAAATTGCCGTCTGCACTGTAGAGCGGCTGTGTGCCGGCATCTGATACGTCAATGATGCTCAAGCGGCGGTGACCAAGGGCAATATCCTCATCAATATAAGTACCCTCTGCATCCGGTCCTCTATGCTTGATGCGGTTCAGCATTTCTTGCAGTACCGCATTGGAATTGTCGATGTGGTTTGTAAACCCTGTAAATCCACACATAGGTAAAACCCTCCCTGTTTCTTTGCAGATTTCTTTTCAAAGTCTGCTGCCTTCATGGAACAGCAGCTTTTAAAATGCTTTCCTTTTATTATACTATATTTCCCTCCCTTTTGCAATCAATTTCCGCAGATTTTTTTCCATCTGTCAAAAAACAGTTTGTCCGTTGTTCGTTTTTCTTACGCAAATATATAATCATTCTGCAAAATCAATCGCTTTCCCAGCCTGCACACTTGCCTTTGCATCCAGATACCGCTGGTTGGTACTGCCCCGAAAGCGGCATTCATAACTTTTCTTGTCCTGCTCAAACCGACCATCAATCAATATATCTGTTTCTTCCAACAATGCTGTCCAGTCGGATCGGTTCCCGGCAAGAAGCTCCTCAAAGGTATAGCCCGTATAGGTGACAAGATGCAACCCCAATGCATGAATCTGTTTGCCCAGCTCTGCAAGCACGGCTGCCTGACAAAACGGCTCTCCACCGCTGAATGTCACACCATCTAACAGCGGATCACTTGCAATCTCTTTCAGCAGCACATCGGTTTCCACCAATTTTCCTCCTTGAAAATCATGGGTCTGCGGGTTGTGACATCCCGGACAGTCATGCGGACATCCTTGTACAAAAATGGTATACCGAATCCCCTCCCCATCTACAATGGAATTTTCAACTGTGCCTGCAATTCGAAGCTGCATGGCATCCACTTCCTTTCATGTTAGATTTGTAGCAGAATTATCTATAAACGGTTCTTGATTTCGCATCCTTAATACGCAAATCCATTTTCGTTTAGGGAAAACGGTCTGCTCGCCGCCTGAGCCTGCTTGACCACAGTCGCCTGCGGCGTGCAACGCTACATGTTATTCCATCCATTACAGCCGTTTCCCGCCCTTGAGGGCAGCAAAAAATTTCATCTCTTTAACAACGTAACGGTGGGTGGGCTGTCTGCGGCGACTCGCCGCCTGAGCCTGCTTGACCACAGTCGCCTACGGCGTAAAATTTACTCTATCATTTAAAAACGGATTTTCTTGCATCCTTAAAAAGCAAGAATTGACATGATTCCGGCAACGTGATAAAATAAAAATAAAAACACAGGAGGATCCAGCATGACATATCAATACGTCTGGACAGATGGCAGCCATCCGGATTTTATCGCATTCAGTGCATGTATGGAGGAATATTACAATCAAATGGTCGGCGGTGCTGCAAACCGAAAAAATTTTATTCCCTACAATGCATTGGCAGAAATACATGATGTTCTCATTGTCTATTCACAGGAAAAACCGATTACCTGTGCAGCATTCAAAGCGTATAATACTACTACAATGGAAATCAAGCGAGTATGGGTCAGTGAAGCTTACAGGGGACAACATATAGCAAAAGATATGATGACATTACTGGAAGCACGTGCAAGACAAAAAGGCTATGATACCGCTATTTTGCAAACAAGAGCTGCCTGTACCGCAGCGGTGGCATTATATCAATCCATTGGATATCGAAAAATTGAAAACTATCCGCCTTATGATAAAATGGAAGCCGCCGTTTGCTATGAAAAATCGCTGCTTTCAGTATAGCGTGTTTCTGAAAAAATGTCAATCAATACGATCTGTTTTAAATAATATATTTTATAAAAACAGTATGAATTTCCCTTGACAATCCAAAGGAAATACAGTATAATAAAGGTTGTATTTTTTACAGGTCTGCCGCAGCGGCAGAGCGGATAGGTATTAGAACGATCGGTAAAGGAGTAAACGCATCATGGCAATGAAACAGATTTCAAGAAGCGGCTACGAAAAGCTCAAGAAAGAACTAGATCATCTGGTCAGTGTAAAACGTGCAGAAATGGCACAGAAACTGAAGGAAGCCCGTGCACAGGGTGACCTTTCCGAAAACGCCGAGTATGATGAAGCCAAAAATGAACAGGCCATTCTGGAAGCACAGATTAAGGAAATCCAGTATACTCTGGATAACTCTGAAGTCGTAGAGGATGACAG
>DYCW01000237.1 GCA_019417865.1 Ruminococcus sp.
TGAATGCACCGCTTGATACCTGCATATATATCCTGTCGCACGTCTGGATAAACGCTGTCTGGACATTGTTTGCGGTTGTACTAACAAGATTCTGCATTGTGCCAAGCGTTTTTTTGTATCCAGCTTCTAGCACCTGCTTTGTAGCAGCATCCTGCCGGATGTCGATTGGCAATTCACCAGCTTCTTCATGAATGGCATTATCAATGGCGACTGTTTGGACGCCAGCGTCTTCGAATAAGGCTTTGACTTGTGCCGTGCTGGCATCCGTGCGGTCGGCAATCAGCTGAATGATGTCATTGTAAAGCAATCCGGCAGCTTGCAAAACAGCAATTTGATGTTTGGACGATTCTGAAACATAGCCCATTTTCAACAATCTTTTCACAATTGCTGATAAAATATCATCTTCTAGCTGCTGATACAAGGAGACAATGCGGTCTGCATTCGGCTCATAATTTCGCTGCATCAGAATCCACCGCCATCAAATAAACCACCCGAATCTTGTTTTTGCGGAATCATCTCCAATGCCTTTTCTTCGTCACATCCGTATTCCTCAGAAATTAGGATTTCCGGCTTTAAGTATCCGGCTTGTGCCAGTTGCAAATGTCGCTGGAATCGTGCGTCTGTATCTTCTAGTACGCTGTCGCCCCAATCGCAGGATAATGTAAATTCACTGGATGGTATCAGCTTATGATGTACTGCCAAAACTGCCGCCGCCTGTAATGCCTGCCGGATGGCATTTTCCACTTGCTTTTGCAATGCGGATACAAATACATAGCTGCGTTGCTTTGCCATTTTGATTTCTGTTGCCGTTTTTTCCGTCTCCATAGGCTCGGACAGCGTACCGTAAGCAAAGTGACAAGCAAATTCAATCCGCTGCAAAATGTGATTAAATCCATTGAATAGGGAAGCATCACGAATATCCGGCGAAAATGGTACAATCTTTCCCTCTTCACCACGCATCAGAATTTTATATAGCCGCTTTTCATCCTCAGACATTTTATTGTGCCGATTGAACATATCCTGTGTAGCAAATATCGCAGTTTCTTTCGATTTATATTCCCATAGAATACTATTCCAGAGTTTATCCGCTTGCAAAATTTGTGGAATCGCCGCTGCAAATACAGAAATGCCCATAGGGGACGACCTATCCACTGTATTTGCCTTTGGCACTTTGAAATATCCGAATAGGGGAGCATCTGCATACACATCTATGAACGGCTCCAAGCCTTCCCATGGAGTTTCAGACAATTCACACGGCACACCCAGCGTATCCGCATTGTGGCTTCGGAATGTGTAATTATCAATATGGGCAATGTGCTGCTCTGGCTGGAATGTGTGATATTCCAGCCGTGTGTAATACATGTCGCCTTGTACGTACGGCTCGATGAAAACGGTATCCCTTAATGCTCCATATTCAGAAAAGGTGAGTGGGAATATCCTGTCGGCTGGTATCATGCCCATGCAAATGCCGCCGTCCGAAAAATATGGCTTAATTGTCATGCCACCCAATGCCAGTCCAATTCCAAAATTGGTTTGCAGGATAGGTGAAAAGCGTTCCAGTAAATCTTGTAGAAAGTTCGCTGTTTTTCCATCCCCATCAATTTTTAATTTTGATTCTGCAAAAATCAGCCTGGAAAATTCCGTGCAGATACTGCTTGCAAGGTGCAGCCCATTCCGCTGTTCCTTCTGCTCTGATATATCAGAATACAATATATCCCATTTCTGCATAGCCGTCTGCATAATGCCGGAAACGGCTGTTTTCCTGCCGATGGCAGTTTCAATGTCACTTTTTGTAATAATAGAAAATCACCTCCCTATTTCATCTTTCCACTGTTGAAACTTCAAAATGGTATAGCAAAAATACCGCATATCATCCATAGCATGGTCGTTTTCCTTGATGACTACATCTTCTGTTTTGTCTTCGTCCCAGCGATACAGCCCAAATTCCCGAATGATGTCGGTGCAGGTATCAGAGAATAATAGCCGCCCTTGTTCCAAAAGAGAGCCTGTCAGCCGTACGCCATCCACCACATTATTATTTGCAGCATATACATTGAATGCACAATGGCTGCGAATGCATTCGATAAAGCTGGCAGCTGATGGGTCTACCAAAATCTGTTGGATGGGATAGCCGTCTGCTAACTTCTCCAGCATTTGATAATGCTGCTCATCTGTGTGTCGCTGACCAGTTTTTCTTGAATTATAATATGCTTCCTTTATACGAATAGCAAAATTATCTTCCAATGCCCACAATCCCATAGAAGTGGGATTCACAGTGCCGTAATCAATGGAAATATAGTAAATCGCATTGCTGGATGGCTGGTAGTTGTGTACGATATGCTTTTCTTTATCAAAGTGAGAGTAAACAAGTCCTTCTGCAATTGCCCACTCTCCCAGAATGAAACGGTCATAGAAAACGCCGGTATATTCTTTTTTGACTGCTGCCACATAAGCAGGGTCAAGGGTTGTATTATCGTCCAACAAAAAACGCATGGTGAGCATATCCAACTCTTCCATGCGGTCAATATATTCCTTTTTCAGCCAATGTTCTGGACTGTCTGGATTGGTTGTTGCAATCAGTTTTGCACCTGGCACACGCAAACGAGATAACAGCATGACAAAGAAATCTTTCGGAAACAGCGTTAATTCATCACAGTAAGCACCTTGCAGAGTTAAGCCACGAATTTTAGATTCTGACCGTGCATCATTTGCTCCTTCTAACAAAATTCGTCTGCCAAACAAATATGCTTCTTTTGCCGAGGTGGAAAACGTAAAATTGGATGTGCCGAACAGCTCTTCAAGCAGTACCAAACAGTTCCGCTTGAGGGTTGTCAGAGATTTCCCACACATCAGATACAGCTTATCCTGCGGCATAGTTGCCACCCAGAACCCCCACAGTACAAGGGAAATCCAAGTCTTCCCAGAGGAAACCGAACCTTCTAGCAAATTCAGTCGTTTCAGCCGTTTGTGCTGCCACAGCCACATCAATTGCAATTGTTTTGCAGTGTAAATCATTCTGTTTCATCCTCCTGTAATCCGGCAATCAATGCTTCTGCTTTTCCATTATCTGTCTTATTTTTCGTCTGTAATGTTTTCTTTTTCAAGGCTAGTTCCTCACGCTGCACCGTCTCGCCAATCAAGTCTTGTAGCTTTTCCACTGCCTTGACATTGCCACCCAATGCTTCCTCATACATTGCCTGTACGACCGCCATAGCGGCGTTTTCGTTTTCCTTGAAAAAAACCTTTGCCGCCTGCTTCAAGCTCCTGTAAGCCCGTCTGGACGCTCCTGAGGCAACACCGCCTTTTCTTGCAATTTCTCTCTGTTCACTCTCTGTTCGTTCGTTGAATGGAATCAAGTTTTCCTCATTCGCCAACGTCCTCCCTCCATTTTTACATAAAGAAATCCGGCAGGGAACTCCTACCGGATTACATTTTTCTATATTACTATTATAGCATATCAAAAAGGGCATTAAAAGGCTTTTTTGGGCTTATTTTATATTTTCCAAAATCTTCAATGCTTCTCTATGCAGCCGTTTGGACTTTGTTGCCGAAATAAATAGTTCTTCTGTCACTTGCTCCCATTTTTTTCCTTCAACATACCGAAGCCGCATCAACGCTGCATGTTCAGAAGGCAAAACTAAAATTGCACGCTCTACCAGAATCGTATCTGCTTGTAGCTCTAGCTTTTTTTCTTCATACAAGCTTGATAGTTCTTCTAATCGCTCTATGTACCTCTGTACGGCTGCTGTCGGCTCTCCTCTGCCTCTTGGCTCGTTGCTATAACAAATCGCCTTAGTCGAACGTGCATCCTCTCTGAGGGCTTGTATACGCTTGTCGATTTGCTGCAATTCCTGTCTTTTTGCAAAGCATTGCGATAGCTCTTCCTTTGTCATGCTGCATCATCCTTCCACAAAATTTGCTATTTTTATTATAGCAAA
>DYCW01000238.1 GCA_019417865.1 Ruminococcus sp.
TATCAAATAGAAGATACAGAAGCATAAAAATTTTAATTTATAAAGGCGCGACTCAAATCACTCTTTTTTAAGTATTCAGTGCATTCCTCGTCTGCCTGTAAATCTCCAGCCGTGACAGTGCTTTCGGACTATTATTGGTCTGATTCACTGTACGGCTGTTGTGATTATTGTAGTAGTTATTTATAACAGAACTTTCAGCAGAGCCGTTCATAATTGCACCTGTCATGCCATCAAGTTTGTATTTTAGCTCAGTACCCAGCGAAAGTTTCATAGTATCAGCAACACCGGATACCGCCTTTGCCACAACCTTTTTACTTTTTATGATACCGTCAGCAAGTCCCTGCATGAAGTCGGGCATCCAGCTTTCGTATTCAGTAAGAGGTCCTACATCAGGAACAGAAAAGTGCAGATAACTTCTGATTGTATCAGCAATATCGGTACAGGCATCAGAAATCCAGTTGATGCAACTTCTTATGCCGTCAACAATACCGCTGATAATATCCGAACCCCAGCTGAAAGCATCACTCGCCAGTCCTTTTACAAAGTTTACAGCCTTATCAAAGCCGCCCTTTATTGTATCGTAAATACCGCCAATCGTATTTGAAACAGCAGACTTCACATTGTCCCATATGCTTGTTACAGTTGATTTAATGGTATTCATCACAGATGAAATTGTAGTTGAAATACTGTTCCATACAGAAGAAATGGTGCTTTTGATTCCATTAACAACGCTTGAAATCGCACCGCTGATGGCATTCCAGATTGACGAAAATACAGACTTGATTGTGTTCATAATGCCGGAGATAAATCCGGATATTGCATTCCATACACTTGATATGGTATTTGATATCGCACTAAGAGCCGTGGATATCGCAGTAGAGATTGCATTCCATATTGTCTGGAAAAAGTTCTTGATTCCCTCAAGCAGTGGAGTTATGAACTCAACGATACCATTCCATATAGCCTGTATCCTTTCAGAAATCCAGTCCATGACATTACTGATGATAATATGGATAGCCTCAAAAATGGTTTCAAACAGATACTTCACCGATTCAAGCAGCGGAGAGATAAACTCATATATCGCATTCCATATACTTGAAATCGTATTGTAAATTGTTGTGCATACCGTTGAGATAACCGTCCATATAGCATTGAAAATGGTAGAGAAGAAATCGTGTATACTTGTCAGAATTCCCGCAAAGAAGTTATAAACTGAAGTGAATATCGTAACAGCCGTATTGTAAATCGTGGTTATGATGCCTGTGAAGAATGTTGAAATCGCATTCCATGTGTTAACAGAAAAGTCCCTTACTGATGTAAACGCAGCACAGATATTATTCCAGATCCCAATGAAGAAATCCTTAATTGCTGTCCACATCTCATTCCATGAAGTACCGAACCATCCAAGGAATACATCTGCAATACCTTTCAGGGTGTTGATAATATTCGTGAAACTGTTTTTGATGAAATCCCAGATGCCGACAAAAATGCCCTTGACACCGTTCCACATCTGCTCCCAGTCACCAGTAAATAGCCCAATGAAGATATCCAGAATGCCAAGAATAGTATCGACCACAACGTCAAAAATTTCCGCAATATAGGTGAAAACGCCCTCAAACCAAGGTGCCAAAATATCGCACAAGCCTTGCCAGACTGTTTTTACAACATCGCTGAAATCTTCAAAGTTAAAACCTAAATCATTCAGCCTGCCAACTATACCGGAGGTTAATCTTTCAAATGTAGCTTTTATCTGTTCCCATATGGAAAGTATGCTGTTCTTAAAGTCCTCATTGGTATTCCACAGATGTACAAATGCGGCAATAAGTGCTGCTATTACAGCAACAACTGCAACAACAGGAGCAGAAATACTACCAATTGCACCGCTTAAAGCCGCAAAAGCAGTCTTTGCACTGGCTATCAAAGTTGGAATATTACTGACAAATTTCATCAGCATACCGACTGTTGAGATTGTTTTGCCAATCACAATTAAAAGAGGTCCTAACGCTGCTGCAATCAAAGCAATTTTAATAATGGTCTGCTTGGTACCGTCGTTCAGTGCGTTAAACTTCGTGACCCATTCCTGAATTTTGGCAATAATCGGAGTTAAATAGTCCGCTAAAAGCTGTCCCAAAGATGTCAAAAGCACATCAATGGATGATTTCAACTGCTCAATTGAACCTCCGAAACCGCTCATCATCGCTTGAGACATTTCATCGGTCGTGCCTGCACAGTTGTTGATAGAACCACTCAGCGTTTCAACGTCAGTCGGGGCAGTGTTGATTAAAGCAAGCCAAGGAGCCATCTGGTTTTTGCCGAAAATAGCGGAGGCAGCAGCGATTTGCTCGGACTCAGAAAGTTTGGAAAATGCGGCATTGAGTTCCTTTTGAATGGTAATCGAATCCTTCATGGAACCGTCACTTTCCGTAACCGAAATACCGAGCTGATTCATCATTGCTGCACCTTCTTTTGCAGGACTGACGAGTCTTGCAAGACCTGTTTTCAGGGAATTTGCAGCATCATCGAAAGAACCGTGAAATCCGTTGATTGTGGCAACAAGTCCGGCTGAAACAGTGTCCAGACTTCCGCCTTCACCTGCTGCCAAATTCATGGCCGGAGCAAGTGCGGATGCCGCTTGTTCCGCTGTCAGACCTGCACGGGCAAAATTCAGTGTTGCCGTTGCCGCATCGCTCATTCCAAAAGTAGAATTTGATGCGGCATCTTTCATTGCCTTGTCAAGTAAATTCGCCTGTTCCTCGCTGTTTTTCATCGTGGCATTGGTAAGCTGCATGGTTTTGTCTACATCTGCAAATTTCACTGCGGCAGTCGTTCCAAGAGCTGACACACCTGCGGTGATCGGCAGTAATTTCTTCCCTGCACCTGAGATTTTATCTCCTGCCTTTTCCATCAGTGCACCGGCTTCGCCAATTTTTTCAAGGGCAATTTTTGAATTTTCAGCTTCACGCTGTAGTCGCTGCAAGTCCTGTTCCGTTTCAATAATTTCACGCTGCAAAGAGTCGTATTGTTCAGGAGAAATTGGGTTACCAAATTCATCGGACACAGCTTTTGCGGACTGTTTCAGAGATGCTAATTCGTCGGAGGTGTCCTTGATTTCACGCTGTAATGCATCATATTTTTCCTGCGATATTTCGCCCTTTGAAAGCTGTTCATCGGCGATTTTGGACTGCTCTTTAAGGTCTTTCAGTTTGGCTTCCGTCTCACCGATTTTCTGCTTGATTGGGTCGTATTTTGCCTTCCAAGCATCATAGTTGTCTTTCGTTCCTGCCGCCTGTTCGCTTGCTTTTTTCAGGGTTTCCAGCTTGCCGGTTGTTGAGGAAACGGCATCGGCAAGCAGCTTTTGTTTCTGGGACAGAAGTTCTGTATTGGTTGGGTCAAGTTTCAGCAGCTTTTCAACGTCTTTCAGTTGCGTCTGCGTGTTTTTGATGTTCTTATTGACGCCTTCCAGCGCCTTGGACAGCTTGGTAGTATCGCCGCCGATTTCAACTGTGATACCTTTGATACGATTTGCCATGCGGTTTCACCTCCTCTGTAAGAGCATGAAAAAAGAGCCTGTTTCGGCTCTTGAATGTATATAAAAAAACACCGCCGGAGCGATGCTTTTATGATAATGAAATTGTTTATTCTTCGTCCTTAAAAAGAACACGCATATAATCGCTTTTGCCATAAAGGACTCTGTCGATATATACATCAGTTCTGTTTGTGCGATAAAATGCCATATAGTTTCCGTAGATGACATATCGATAGCCGCTGTTCAGTCCAGAAAGAAAATAAAGCGGCGTACCCATTTCAGGTTGCTCTGCCAGCATATCCACAGCATTCATGATACCGTCAATCATATTCTGTGCAGCAATAGGATTACAAAGGTTCTGAGAAATATATGTCCAGATTTCATCAAGGTCATTCAGTGCAATCGGGGAATACTGTATCTCAGCCATTTGCTTTTCTCCTAAAATGTTCCCTTACATCATCGGATGACAGCCATCCCTGTTCTTCACCGGCTTTTCTGCCTTTTTCCAGCTCGCACATCAGACGAAGGGCAGCTTTTGTCTTTTCATATTCTTCCTGTTCAGCGATATCAACAATTGCATAGCAACCTCTGCCGTTTTTCGTCAGATAAACAGGTGCGCCGAAAGCAACGTCCTGTAAAACAGCGGAATAGTTTCTTAAATCGGAAATCGGTTTAATAATCGGCATAGAAACACGCCCTTTCTTTTAGGTTACTTCTATTATAACCGATTTTTACCCAAAAGTCAACATCAAATTTTACTGCGAATTTCACTTAAAATTTATCAAATTATCACAACCTAAAGGATATCTTCACCTTTTGAAATATGCCCTTAAAT
>DYCW01000239.1 GCA_019417865.1 Ruminococcus sp.
TATCAGAACGGCACTATGTGTCCGGTTCTAAAGAATATTGACAATGATATGTACACAGCCACTGCACAAACATGGAATGGCAAGCCGTTCTATGGTATGACGGCAATCGATACGGCAACCGGAAAGGGCATTGGCTATGAGGTATCAGAAAATTATAAGTTCTGGATTCTCTGGAACGACAAGGGACACAACGGCTATTTCTGTCCAGAGCCCATGACCGCCATGATTGATGCCCCGAATCTGGAATTGCCGAAGGAGCAGACGGGTTATCAGGAATTGGCACCGAACGAAACCTTTACCGCTACACAGCATTTCTTTGCATTGTAATATCATCCGCCGCAGGTGACTGCAATTCATCTGACTCAGGCGGCGAGTCGCTACAGACATTCCATTTACCATTATATAATAAAAAAAGATGCGGGATTCCTGTCCGCAAGGGTGGGAAACGAAACTGCGGTCAAGCTGGCTCAGCTTGACCGCAGTTGTTATTCAGGGAATAAAACCTGTCTATCGATCTCATGTAAAAAAATAAAAGAATTTCCTGCAATACATGTCACGTTTCTTCCGTCTGCGAATGCAGCGTCACTTCTCCCGATTGCAAGGCAATCTGTTCACCATTGTCCAACTGCAACAGCAAGGCTCCATCCTCTGCGATTCCGGTTACAACACCTTCCCGCTTTTTCATCCCCTGCCAAGCTGTGACCCGTTCTCCCGTTAGGCAAGAACGCTTTCGATATGCCTCTAAAAATCCATGTTCCGGCAAGGTTTCCAACTGCATTTCAAAGCGGTTCAAAATCTCCGCCAGCAGCACCGAACGGTGAACCTGTTCACAGCCGCTCTCTTCCAAAGAAGAGACAATATCATGCAATTCGGGCGGCATTGTGACGGCTGTCTGCCGGATGTTGATGCCAATCCCTACCACCATATAATCCATCTGTCCGTCCTCACAGTTCCAGGCAGCCTCCGTCAAAATCCCACAGAGTTTCTTTTTCTGATACAGTACATCATTGACCCACTTAATTTGTGCCGGCAACTGATAAAGAAACTCTATGGCTTCTGCAACCGCAACGGCTGCACAACAGGTCACTTGCTGTGCCATCGGCATTGTCAGATTCTCCCGCAAAATCACAGAAAAATACAACCCGGTATTGACAGGAGAGTAGAACGTCCTTCCCATGCGTCCTCGTCCGGCGGACTGTCCGTCTGCCATTACCACCGTTCCATGCACGGCTCCCTCCGCTGCCAGCTGCTTACAGACCGTATTGGTAGAGTCGACTGTGGTATGATGATATAACACGCTGCCCAGCTGTCTGGTCTGTAGCCGCTGCCGGACAGCTATTTCATCAAGCAAGTCAGCATCTTTGGGAATACAGTACCCCAGCTTGGCATGGGACTGGATGGGGACATTGGACTCCGTGCGGAGCGTCTGCACGGCTTTCCAGACAGCGGCACGGCTGATACCGAGCTGCTGTGCAAGAGCTTCTCCGGAACAATACGTACCGGCATGCTCCGATAAAATCGCATAAAGTGCCTCTTTTCGTTTCATAAGATCCCTCCATTTGTATCATAAATTTAACAATGCAACGCCCTGTCGGTACGTTTTCTATCACCCTTTTCTGCTGCAATGCATACCATAACGGCAGAGGGGGCGTGCAAAATGCTGCAAATCATTCTTCCGGCATGGACCGTTTGTCTGGACTTATTTTTCACAGCCGTTGCCTATGGGGTCAGCGGCATTCGGATTCCGCTGCGTGCAGCGTGTATTCTCAGCGGCACAGGAGCGATATTTTTCTTTGCTGCCATGGAACTGGCAAAATGGTCAGGAATGATTCTGCCTGCATCGTTCTGCAAAATTGCCGGCATCATTCTGCTGGCAGCAATGGGCGGTGCAATGCTGCTGAAAAGCCTGGTAGAACCCGCTCGAAAGGAGACTGCTCCGCCGAATCTGCGGACTGTCTACTTTGATACAGAAACCGCAGATGCAGACCGTTCCCGCAGTCTCTCTGCCAAAGAAGCCCTGCTGCTGGCGGTGGCACTTTCTGTTGACTCGCTGGCAGTCGGCGTGGGAATTGGATGGCAGGACAGCCAGCCGGTCTTCATTGGCATATTTACACTGCTGTTTGGTATTGTTGGCATTCTGTGCGGTACAAAAATTGGAATGCGGCTGCACCGGAAACAGAAACGGGATTATAGCTGGCTCAGCGGTGCCTTTCTGCTGCTGTTGGCAGTATTGCAGGCATTGTAACAGCAATCGTCTTACACCGATACACAAAATAAAAAGTTTTTCGGTGCAGCAGTTTTTCAAAAATGCTGCCGGGTGATTCCCCGCAGTGCGGGGAAATGTCCCGAAGGGACAAAAGGGAAGGGCAAATTTTATGGGCGAGCAGCCCCTTATTTTTTGCAAAGCAAAAAGAAAAAGCGAACAAAGCCAGACAAGAAAACCGAAAGAACAACAGCACACTGCTGTCCGCCATCTAAAAAAACAAAACGACACAGACAACAGAAATTTAGCGTGATCAGACTGCAAGTTTGGACACAGAAACAGGGCGGACAGCGGACACAGGCAGAAAGCAAAGCGAATCTGCCGGACGGTTCGGACAAGATTTCCCTAAGAAGCTGTTCCTTCCTAATTATATTGATTCATCGCTATTTTCAAGTAATTTATTTATGGTAGGGAATCATTCTTAGAAAAACCAACCTAACCTCCGCCGGCAAGGCTGGGGGACACCCCCAGCTTGCCTGTGTAGCGTCCATCGCCCC
>DYCW01000024.1 GCA_019417865.1 Ruminococcus sp.
TTTCATATCATTTTCCACATTTACACCCCCATCATGAAAACTGGCATGAAAAAAGAGCCGGAACAAATCCGACCCTTTCAAGCATACGTCCGAAAACATATGCTGCAATTATTTTGATAAAACATGATGAACAAAGTCATCGTTTAGCTTTAGATCGTACTTTTCAAAATGATAGATTTCCGATTCGCTCCATCTAAAGTTGTCATCTTGTCTAAGGTTGTCAATATATTTTGTTTTTGTTCCATCAAGTTTATCCACTACCGGTTCAGATGAATAAGCAATCGGGGAAAAAGAACGTAGATATGCCAAAATTTTATCCTTATGGAGAATTTCATCACTGGAGATATTTGCTTTCAAATCTTTGGTTGAAATTTCATCAATATCAAAATCAAATATATATTTCATTTTGTCGCTCCCTCATTTCCTTGGATAAAATATTTTCATTTCGCCGTCATTTTTCTTTCCGACAATAAAAGTGCCATCGGTAAATACATAAATTTTTTTAGTTGGAGCTTCTACTTCAACCCCTAACTCATTTGCAACAAGCTGTGCCATACAGTTTCCTGTATTTTCAGTATTGCCTGTATTGCAGGAAAGCAATCTTATTTTTGTGCCTTTTACATAATCCTTGCGATTCCGAATAATATTTGCAAGTGTATACGCATCAATGACTTCTCCAAAAAATTCAGCTGATGTTGGATTTCCATGCAATGCAACATCATAAAAATCTTTTTTCTTCGGAACGTTTCTGACATAGGAAGCGAATTTATTTACATCAGTATCTTCTGCAAAAATTGGTTTTTCTTCGGAAACTGCCCGCTCTATTATCCGTTTTTTGTCCGATCTTGATAACTTCCTTTCATATGGTCTTATTATATCATTTTTAGCCCCAGAAGTCAATCTGCCAGAAGCATGTTTTTTCGCCGCCTGCACCGCCCTCTGTGCTTCTGACCGACCAAACCCAAGCACCTGTTCCCTGAATCGGTCACGGTCTTGTCCAGTCTGCTTGCAAAAGTCTTTCAACTTTTCTTCAGTCGCTTTCAGATGTACCGCCGACTTGCTGTATTCTGCCTGTGCTGTTGCTTTTGTCGCATCATCTGCGGCACTGTTTACGCCTTCCTGTGCCGTAATACACCGCCGTTTCCACGCCCTGACTTTCCGCTCTCCGGCTCGCTGCATCTGGCTGATTTCATATTCCGTGTACAACTTCCCATTGTACGGAATGCACGGTTCATCCAGCTTTTTCAGCTCTTCCTGCGTGTAATTCGGTGTGGAATAGCCCACATAATACGGATGCCAGTTGTGGCGGCAGTTCCAACCCTTGAATCCTGCACCATCACCATAGCCAATCTCTGAAAGTGTGAAAACTTTCAGCCCGTCTATGTACTTTTGTGTGCGTTTGCCTTTGATGATAACAAGCTGTCCCTGCCATTTTGCGTGCTCCGGTCTGGCACCGCTGTGGGCGGTCAGCTCCATGTATTCGCATCCGGAATCCTCAGCTTGTTTTTTGGCGACCGCTGCCGCCGTCTGGACATTGTTTGCGGTTGTACTAACAAGATTCTGCATTGTGCCAAGCGTTTTCTTGTATCCAGCTTCTAACACCTACGACGAAGATTTATCTTTGCTGTACCTCTGAACGATATGCATTTGTTTTCCATCTGTCCTGTTGGAAATCATCATGATGCTCCGGAAGGCAGAAAATGGATTACAACCATCTATTCAGAGGATGATCACTATCCTTTGATGGATCGAACTTATGAAGAGGATAAACCCTGTGCTTTGGCAGCAGAAATAGGTTTATTCCTGTTGTTTCTCCGAAGAAAAATCGCAAAGATCCTTGGGATTATGACGAGGATCTGTATAAGTATTGCAATGAGATCGAATGTTATTTTCTGAGATTAAAACACTTTCGGAAAGTCTGCACTTGTTATGATAAACTTGATTCCACTTTCTTTTTTGTCATCATGCTTTCCATGACTTTTGATGCTGTTTTTATGTATCCCTGTCTGACGCAGTCTATGGACTTCGCTAGGCAGGGATTTTTTGGCTAACTTATTCTATGGAGTTGTCTGGACTCTTTGGGTGTATCATTGGATGATTGAGGGACACTTTTGTTAGCTAAGAAAGTATAATATAATCTGCATTGACATAACCTGTGATGCCCTGATAAGCAGTAACATACCAGTTTTCGGTTTTCCCATAGAGTGGGATTTCAGTTCCGTTGGGGATGCTGGCAAGAATGCGTCCCTGCGTGGAGGGAAATGCTCGCAGATTGAGACCGCTGCCATCCGTTTGTACGATTCCTGACATGATAGGACCGGCAGGAATAAACGGAATACCAAAGTATTCACAAAGTGACTGTACCAATACGACAGCAATACTGTTTAAATGGTTGCGAATCCAGTTGGCATCCTGTTCATTGTCATGATAACCGATTTCGCAAAGGACTGCTACTGCTTTGGTTTGTGTCACTTCTCCTAGTGTGGTGGTTGGTCTGGCACGGCATTTGTCTGGAATGGGATAGATGGTCTTGAAATGATCTGCAATGATATTTGCGAGAATTTGACTGTAACGGCTGCTCGGTGCATAGTAAATATCAATTCCACGCAGCTTACCGGAGAGAGATTCTGGTGCTGCATTGCTGTGCAAGGCAAGATGCACGTCGTAATTGCCGGCATTCGAGTCGGCGATTGCACCGGTGACATTGCGATTTGGGTCATTTCGGGAAAAAGAAATGCCGCTGGAACGCAGATAAGGTTCCATTCTGTCGGCGATCTGATTCATATAAAGTTCTTCATTACCGCCGTTGACATAGGGATTCCACTCCTGTGTAGACGGACTGAGAAACACACTTGGCATGATTGCCACCTCCTGATGAATTTGCTTCTGTCTCTTGTTTTATTGTATGCATCTGCCCTTCCATCGGTACAAAAAAAGAAATAGATCTTTTGTTTATTCTGTTTAAAACTCAGTTTTTTTTTTTTATTTGTTGAAAACGATTAAATAAGCTCTCTTTTTTCATTATAATGTTAAAAAAATAAAAAAATGGGTTTTGGGG
>DYCW01000240.1 GCA_019417865.1 Ruminococcus sp.
GTTTGGAAAGCAGTATCTACGGGAAGTGGATGCCGGGGCGTTTTTTGAAGCGATTCCAAGGTTGCATGGCGTTTGTAGTGACCGTGCCATTATGCGTGCAGTGCACTTCTTTGACGAAAATCGACGTGCTTTACTGGAGAACAATGCATTGGCAGCAGATAATCTGGACTTTTTCTTTGAGTTGGTACGGCAATCTGGTGCCTCTTCTGCCAATCTGCTGCAAAATCTTTATTCTTGCCGAAAGCCAACGGAACAGGGTATTCCATTTGGCATTATGATGAGCAAGCGTTTTCTGGGCAAGAGTGGTGCAGTACGGGTACATGGAGGCGGTTTTGCCGGTACGATTCAGGCGTTTGTACCAACTAAAGTAACAGCAGACTATGTAAAAGAAATGGAAGCCCTGTATGGAAAAGGTAGCTGCTATGTTCTGCGGATTCGTCCGGTTGGCGGATTTGCATTAGAAGTATGATAAGTGCAGTTTTTTCTAAAAATAGAAAGTATTTCAAAACAGAAAAACAGACAGAAGGGACAGATGTTCTATGATTTGTGATGAGATACAGCGTTTGATTGCCTATGCAATTGCAAAAGATTTGATTACAGAAGCAGATCGGTTTGTGGTGCAAAATCAATTGATGGAAGCATTGCATTTGACAGATTGGCAGCTTTCCGGTTCTGTTTCTTCCTGTGAAAATTCCATTGATGCCATTTCGCAACCATTGATTGCTTATGCATGTGCCAATGGTATCATTGCAGATACAACAGCCTCACGGGATTTGTTTGATACAAAACTAATGGGTATTTTTACGCCAATGCCACATGAGATGATTGCGTCGTTTCAGCAACATTATCAAGAAAGCCCTGAAGCTGCCACAAACTGGTATTATGATATGAGTCAGAAGTTGAATTATGTGCGTGCTGGTCGGATTGCAAAGGATAAAAAGTGGAAATTTGCATCTCAATATGGTATGCTGGATATTACCATCAACCGTTCCAAGCCGGAGAAGGATCCGAGGGATATTGCAGCAGCACGCAACCAGAAGGCAGCTGCTTACCCGAAGTGTCAGCTTTGTCCAGAAAATGCTGGCTTTGCCGGAAATCCCAATCATCCGGCAAGGCAGAATCTGCGTCCGATTCCGATGAAAATCTTCGGTCAGGATTGGCAGCTGCAATATTCACCATATGGTTATTATAACGAACATTGTATCGTATTTAATGAGACGCATATTCCAATGAAAGTGGATCATGCTATTTTTGAAAAACTATTCGATGTGTTGGATTTTCTGCCGCATTACTTTATTGGTTCCAATGCAGATTTGCCGATTGTCGGCGGTTCGATTTTGAGTCATGAGCATTTTCAGGGCGGTCACTATACATTTGCAATGGCAGTTGCTCCAATAGAAACACCGATTGCATTGGCACAGTATCCGATGGTACAAGCTGGTATTTTGAAATGGCCGATGTCAGTGATTCGCTTGACATCAACAGATCGTAAAGCATTGTCAGATGCCTGCAATCAAATATTGGGACAATGGAGAATCTATAGCGATTCAACAGTTGGCGTTTTCGCTGAAACAGATGGCATTCCTCATAATACCATTACGCCGATTGCACGGAAAAAAGGGAATGTCTATGAATGTGATTTGGTATTGCGGAATAATCGCACTTCAGAAGAACGACCGCTTGGTATTTTTCATCCGAATCCTTCTCTGCATCACATTAAGAAAGAGAACATAGGTTTGATTGAAGTGATGGGGCTGGCAGTTTTACCAGCAAGGTTAGCAGTAGAACTGGAAGTGTTACAGCAGGCGATGCTCACGCATGCAGATTTGACAGCCAACCCACAGACTGCGGCTCATGCCGCTTGGGCAGAGGAGATTTTGCAGCGACATCCGGAATTTTGTGCAGAAAATGCGGAATCCATTTTACAAGCAGAAGTGGGGGCTGTGTTTGAACAAGTTCTCTGTGATGCAGGGGTTTTCAAACGGAATGAAGCAGGAAAAGCAGCATTTCTGCGTTTCTTGCAGTTGTTTGCATAATATAAAGACAACGGGGCTGTCGCATCAGACAACAATGCGGCAGTCCCGTTTTTATGGAAAGAATGGGCTTCGTTTTGCAAGCTACTTGACGGAATATGAAAAATACGATATAATGAGAATCAGTCAGAGTGATGCAGGTTATACTGTTATATTAAAAAGACTGCTTCGCACAAGATCAATCAATTACTGCCGATTGGTTCCGTGTTGTCGCATGACAAGAGACAATATAGAGATCATCTGGCTGTATAGGGAGGACGTTATGACAAGACACGAAACAAGAGAGTGTGCATTTTATATTTTATTTGAAATGCAGTTTCAGGAGGATACACCAGAAGTATTATTTCAGATTGCAGAAGAATCTGCGATACTGCCCATTTCGGATGCGGTAAAAGAAATGGTAAATGGTGTGGTAATGCATCAGGCAGAATTGGATGAGATTATATCTGCTTATAGTACCAAGCGGGTACTCAACAGAATTCCTAAAATTAACCTGAGTATTTTGCGGTTGGCACTATATGAAATTCGCTATGATGCACAGATGCCAATGAATGCTGCTATTTCCGAGGCAATTTCTCTTGCAAAAGCATATGGCTATCAGGAAGATATTTCTTTCGTCAACGGTGTATTGGGCAATTATGCCCGAGATCACGTTAAGGAAATTGGTACAGGATCTCATGCGTGAGTTTTTAGGATTGGATACCAGTAACTATACCACATCCTGTGCCATATTGGATGCAGAGAGTGGGCAGGTACAACAGGCGAAAAAATTACTCCCAGTAAAAGCTGGCATGGCAGGCTTGCGGCAAAGTGATGCTGTATTTCATCATACCCGACAATTGCCAGAAGTGCTGCAAATGCTGCTGCCAAAACCACCACAAAACCTGATAGGCATTGGTGTGACTGTGCGTCCACGTAATATAGAGGGTTCCTATATGCCTTGTTTCCTTTGCGGAAAGACTGCTGCCAGTATGATTGGCATCCCTGCGGGTCTTCCTATTTATGAAACATCTCATCAGATTGGTCATATTTTAGCAGCATTATATTCTGCCAACATGCTTTCTCTGCTGCAAACTCGTTTTTTGGCATTTCATGTCAGCGGTGGCACAACGGACTGCCTGCTTTGTGAGCCGGACAATGCACTTTGTTTGAAGATTACACAAGTTGGCACATCATTGGATTTGAAGGCTGGTCAAGCGATTGATCGGGTTGGTCTCATGTTGCAATTGCAGTTTCCGTGCGGTGCAGAACTGGAGCAGTTGGCTGCCAACAGTACCAAGCAGTATCATACTAAGCCGGTGATTCGGGATGGGAACTGTTGTCTTTCTGGATTGGAAAACCGTTGTCAGTCTATGATACAACAGGGAGCACTGCCGGAAGATGTGGCACGTTACTGTCTGACCAGCGTGAGAGATACTGTTTTTGCAATGACTGGTGCTGCCCGACAACGATATGGAAATTTACCAATCTTGTATGCAGGCGGTGTTATGTCCAATCAATGGATGCGAGAAAAATTATTGCAGGCTGGCAATGCTTATTTTGCAGAACCTGCATTTTCCTGTGACAATGCAGTTGGAGCCGCTATCTATGCAGCGATACAGGCAGAAGGAGGTGTGACATGGCAATTTTAACGGTCACACAACTGAACCGCTATGTGACATTTAAACTAAAAGAAGATGTGCATTTAAATGGAATTTTGGTTCGAGGAGAAATCTCTGGATTCACCCGAAATCAGCGTTCTGGGCATTGTTATTTTACATTGAAAGATGCAGAGAGCAGTGTCAGGGCAGTGTTATTTCGCAATCAGGCAAATCGCATTCGGATACCACTTTCCGATGGCTTGTGCGTTATTGCCGCTGGTTCCGCTACGTTGTACGAGCGAGATGGTGCATTTCAATTATACGTCACAGACTTGCAGATAGACGGCGTAGGGCAGCAGCAAGCAGCTTTGGAACAACGAAAGAAAAAGCTTACAGCATTGGGTGTATTTGATGCTGCAAGGAAAAAAGCACTGCCGCCTTTTCCGCAGAAAATTGGTGTGGTGACATCTGCTTCCGGTGCCGCCATTCATGATATTGAGCAAGTGATTGGCAGACGGTTTCCGCTGGTACAGCTGTGTTTGTTCCCAGCACAGGTGCAGGGGGAAGCTGCACCTCAGTCCATCTGTCGTGCCATGCAAACAGCTGCACAATCTGATTGTGATATTTTGATCATCGGACGGGGTGGCGGTTCTGTGGAGGATTTACAGGCGTTTCAGACAGAAGAAGTGGTTCTGGCAGTTTATCACTGTCCCATTCCGGTGATTTCCGCAGTGGGACACGAAACGGATGAGACGTTGACAGATTATGCAGCGGATTTACGGGCACCGACACCATCGGCAGCCGCAGAACTGGCTGTGCCATCCGCAGCGGATTTGTTACAGCAGATACAGGCATACCGTAGACGGATGGAAACGGCTATGGCATTATTATTACAGCAAAAGCAGACGCAGTTTACTGCACAGCAAAGAACACTTTCTCACTTTACACCGCAGAAACAGTTTTCTGTTTTGCAAAAGGAAGTACAGGCAAATTGGCATCAGCTGCAAGCCGCCTTACATACACTGTTGCAGGAAAAGCAAATGCAGCTGCAAACAAAGTTACAGCTGCTTCAGCAGCATTCTCCGCAGAACCGCTTGCTGGCATTACAACATCAACAAAAAGGACTGGAAAAACGGCTGCAAGCAGCGATGCGGCACCAGTTTCAGCAGCAAACATGGCGGTTACAAGTGCAGCAGACAGCGTTGGAGAGCAACAATCCGCTTCGAATTTTATCGAATGGGTACGCCATTGTTTATCGAGAAAATCAAGTCATTCGCTCTTCCGAAAGCGTCAAAGTAGGAGATCGTCTGACCATTCAACTGGCACATGGCACGATACAGGTACAAGTTGTGGTACAGGAGGGAGAATCATATGACATTTGAAGAAAATTTGCAGCAACTGCAACAGCTGACGGAAAAGCTGGAAAAAGAATCGCTGTCATTGGAGGAAGCCATTGCGGTTTATCAGAAGGGGGTACAGTTGTCAGAAGCTTGCCGGAATGCCTTACAAGAAGCAGAAAAACAGTTTTCTTTGACGACAGAGGAGGTGCAGCAGGGAGCATGACAGAAGCAGAGATGAAACAGCAATTGCAGCAGGATGCTGAAAAAGTAGAAGCTGCTTTGGATATTTATTTGCCAAATGATGATGTAAGTGCATTGCAGAGAACTTCTGTTGTAGAGGCAATGCGATATTCTCTTGCAGCTGGCGGAAAACGGATTCGTCCGGTTCTGGTATTGGAATTTTGCCGGATGTTCGGCGGTACGGAGGGGCAGGCAATGCCAGCTGCAGCAGCGATTGAAATGATACACACATTTTCCCTGATACATGATGATTTGCCGGCAATGGATGATGATGATATGCGGCGTGGCAGACCATCCTGTCATAAAGCGTTTCCGGAAGCTCTTGCGATTTTGGCAGGAGATGCCTTGAGCATTCATGCATTTTCCGTTTTGGCAGAGGATACCGTTTTATCGGATGCACAAAAAATTCGTCTGATTACAGAATTGTCAGAATCCAGCGGACAGCATGGTATGATTGCCGGACAGGTGCTAGACATGGAGCAAGAAGGCAGAACCGATGTTACAGCAGAGCAATTGCGTACAATGTGTAGTTTTAAGACAGGAGCTTTGATTCGGGTTGCCTGTCGGATGGGCTGTATTGCAGCTGGTGCCACGCAGGAACAGATTGCTGCCGCCGATGCATACGGCAGTTATCTGGGATTGGCATTTCAGATTGTAGATGATATTTTAGACGTGACCAGTACAACAGAGGTACTGGGGAAACCAGTTGGCAGCGATGCGATAGAACAGAAAGTGACGTTTGTGACATTGTTAGGATTGGAAGCTGCTCAAAAGGAGGCAGAAAATTTGACCGAAAAGGCAATGTCTGTTTTGAAACCATTGCCGTATCCTGAATTTTTACTGGCATTGACACAATCACTTTTGGTACGGAAAAAGTGAATAGAACGAACAGTATGCCCTCCTAACAATGAAAAATACAGAAGTGAAAATCATATTTTAAGAAGGGATATTATGAACGAAAATACGGTTCAGTCAGAGAAAAGACCTTCTCTGGCTTCTATGCAGCTGCCGGAACATCTGAAAAAACTAAGTTTGGAACAATGTCAGCTGCTTTGTAAAGACATTCGTTTGCTTCTGGTGCAGACCGTCTCTAAAAACGGCGGACATCTTGCTTCGAATTTAGGAGTTGTGGAGCTGACGGTTGCAATGCATAGGGTTTTTGATTCCCCACAGGATAAATTTGTATGGGATGTTGGACATCAGTGCTATACCCATAAAATTTTAACAGGACGTTACAGCCAATTTACAACACTTCGGCAGGAAAATGGTATTTCCGGTTTTCCAAAACCAGAGGAATCTTTGCATGATACCTTTATCAGCGGACACAGCAGCACAGCCATTTCTGTGGCAAGCGGTGTTGCAGAAGCAATGCGGTTGGATGAAAATCCGCATCATGTGGTTGCCGTATTAGGTGACGGTGCGATGACCGGTGGTTTGGCTTTTGAGGGCTTGAACAATGCCGGAAAAAGCAAAAATCACTTAATTGTGATTTTGAATGACAATGCGATGTCTATCTCTAAAAATGTTGGTTCGGTTGCGAAATATCTTTCCAATATCCGAAGTTCCGAGAATTATGTAAAGACAAAAAAAGCAGTAGAACGCAAGCTGCAAAAAACACCAGTCATTGGTGCACCAGTTGCAAAAATGCTGAAATCTTCTAAAGATGCTCTGCGGGATACCGTTTTCCGTTCTGCTACGATTTTTGAAGATTTCGGATTTGTCTATCTGGGGCCTGTAGATGGGCATAATTTGGAAGATTTAGAAGAAGTGTTACAGGCAGCCAAAGCCTATGCCTGTCCGGTTTTTGTGCATGTGCATACGGTGAAAGGAAAAGGTTATCTGCCGTCAGAAAAAAATCCGGGAGAATTTCATGGTATTTCTCGTTTTAATGTGGAAACCGGAAATCCGGAAATTTCCGGAAAAGACACCTATTCAGATATTTTCGGAAAAGAACTGGTGCGGCTTGCAAAAAAGGATGATTCTATTTGTGCCATTACAGCTGCTATGGAACACGGTACCGGTTTGCAGTATTTTTCACGCACCTATCCGCAGCGATATTATGATGTTGGCATTGCAGAACAACATGCTGTGACGTTTGCAGCGGCGTTGGCATCACAGGGTAAGCTTCCGGTATTTGCGGTATATTCGTCTTTTTTGCAGCGTGCCTATGACCAGCTGCTACATGATGTTGCGATTGGGAAACTGCATGTTGTGCTGGGAATTGACCGTGCTGGCGTGGTAGGAGAAGATGGAGAAACCCATCATGGTTTGTTTGATGTTTCTTTCCTAACATCCATCCCGAGTACGACCATTTATGCACCAGCGTGTTATGACGAACTGACCCTTTGTCTGCGGCAGGCAATGTATCAGGATACTGGGCTGGCATGTGTTCGTTATCCAAGAGGAGCAGACAATACGATATTTGATAAGAGTGCATTGAACACTGCTTACACCCACACCGCTGGAAGCCGTACAGATGTACTGCTGATTGGATATGGCAGAACATATGATAATTTATACCGAGCGAAGAAAAAGGCAGAACAGCAGGGAATTTGCTGTGACTTATTGAAGCTGACGCAGATTTTTCCGTTGCCAGAACTGGTACCGGAATTGTGCTGTTCCTACCACAACATTCTCTTTTTTGAAGAGGCATACTATTATGGTGGCATTTCGCAGCTGTTAGGGGATACACTCATGCAAAAGGGCTATCAGGGGTCATATCAGCGGATTGCACCCAAGCGGTTTATTCCGCAGGCAACGATCTCTGCCCAACTGGAACAAATCGGACTTTCTGAAGCGGCTATGCTTCAGACGATTTGCGAAATGGTTCCCAAAACCGCAAAGGAGCAGCCAGTATGATACGATTGGATATGCTGGTTATGCAAAATGGCTTGGCTGCCAGCAGGCAGCGTGCAAAGGCACTGATTATAAATGGAAAAATTCAGGTAGATGGTATGATTTGTACAAAACCGGCGAAGCTAACGGAAGAAACCGCAGAATTGGTGCTGATAGGGGAAGGTTTACGCTATGTGGGAAGAGGCGGTTTCAAGTTGGAAGCGGTTCTGGAGCGGCAACAGTTGTCTCTGAAAAACTGTATTTGCATGGACATTGGTGCATCAACTGGCGGCTTTACGGATTGTATGCTCCAGCATGGAGCAGAAAAAGTTTATGCAGTAGATGTTGGGCATGGACAGCTTGCAGCCTCTTTGCGGGAGAATAACCGTGTGATTTGTATGGAGGGAACGGATATTCGTACATTGCAGCGGGAAACCATTCCGGATCGCATTGACTTTATTTCAGTGGATGTTTCTTTTATTTCTCTGGAACGGATTTTGCCTGATATTTGTCGGTTTTTATCGGAAACAGGAACTGCTGTATTGCTCATTAAGCCACAGTTTGAGGCGGGGCGGACAGATGTCGGGAAAAAGGGGATTGTGCGTTCTAAAGCGGTACACGTGCGTGTTTTGCAGACAGTGTGTATGGCATTGGAACAACATGACTTGCATGTGCAGTTGCTTTGCCCCTCACCGATTCGAGGCGGTTCTGGTAATGCAGAATATCTGGTTCTGGTAAAACGAGGGGAACAGGTGCAGTCTGTATCATTTTCATTGGAGGTCATTGCAGCACAAGCATTGGCGACAGACAAAAAATAGGAGGAAATTGGCACATGAAAGCCGTTATTTTTCCAAATTTGAAAAAAGATACCGCACTTTCTTGTGCGAGAGAAGTCTGTGATGTACTGCACAGCTGCGATATGACCCCTGTTGCAGATCCAGATCTGCGGGCATTATTTTTTGATAAGGCATTTGTACAGTATCAGCCGTTTGCAGAAGCGGTACAAGAGGCAAAATTTGCAATTGCCATCGGCGGGGATGGTACCATTTTACGCTGTGCCAGCCATTTGATTCACACAGATATTCAGCTGCTTGGTATCAATACAGGACGGCTTGGCTTTATGGCGGCGTTAGAACCTGATCAGCTTCAGGAGATTGCACGCCTGCGAACAGGAGATTATCGTGTTTCCCGTCGAATGCTGCTATGTGGCGATTTGGTGGATTTGCATGGACATGTTGTGCAGCATTGTACTGCACTGAATGATATTACCATTGCGAGACAGTATGCTCATGTGGTGGATTTTCAGGTTTATCGAAATGAAGTACTGTTGGGAGAATATCGGGCAGACGGTGTGTTATTCAGTACTCCTACTGGTTCTACCGCCTATGCACTTTCTGCGGGAGGACCGATTATTGAACCGGAGTTTTCCTGCATTGAAATGACGTTGATTTGTCCGCATTCACTTGCAGCCAGACCAATTTTATTTTCGCCGGAGAGCCGACTGCGTGTCATGCTGCAATTACAGGATATCAGAGATGTGTATATCAGTGCAGACGGTGCACCACCAATTTGTCTGGACGCTTATCATATGATGGAAATCTACCGTTCTCCGCATAAAATTTCATTGATTGATATGAGTGGTAACACCTTTTTTGATTCGTTGAATCGAAAAATGATGCAGTCTCTAAAAGGGGAAATTGGAAAAGAGAAGGTGCAGAGATGGGAAAAAAAGAACGACATGCTGTAATCATGGAACTGGTACAATTGAGGGAACTGGAAACACAGGAGGATTTATTACAAGCATTGGCAGAACAGGGCATTTCGGCAACACAAGCAACCATTTCCAGAGATATTCGGGAGTTACAGTTGGTGAAACAACATTTAGAAACGGGGGTCTGTTGTTACCGTCTGCCGGAGCAGACACCCGTTTCGGATCATCTTTTGAGAGATTCCATTTTACGGACAGATTGTGCTGGACAAATTGCGGTACTGCATTGTCGTGCGGGTATGGCACAGGCAGTGTGTGCTGCTGTGGATGCCGCTCAAGATAGACGAATTGTGGGAACGTTGGCAGGAGAAGATACGATTTTTGTTTTGATGCGTTCAGAAGAACAGGCAGCCATTTTTGCAAAGCAGTATGCTGTCTGGATGCAGGCAGGAGAGAAGGGGGAAACTGTATGCTGACAGAACTTTATATTGAGAATCTGGCGGTGATTGAGCAGGCAAGCATTCCGTTTTCTCAGCATTTTAATGTGTTTACAGGAGAAACCGGTGCCGGAAAATCCATTTTGATTCATGGCATCAATGCGGTATTGGGACAGCGTGTGACAAAAGATTTGGTGCGGACAGGTTGTAAAAAAGCGGTGATTTCTGCTTTGTTTACCGATTTGGAACCACCGGTTTTGTCATGCTTGGAAGAATTGGGATTATCTGCACCAGATGGGGAACTGTTGCTGACGAGAGAAATTATGGCAGACGGCGGCAGTACAGCTCGCATCAATCACCGTACTGCAACAGTTTCGGCTTTGCGGGAGCTTGGAGCAAGATTGATTCACATTCATGGGCAGCATGATAACCAAATCTTACGTTCTGTGGAACAGCATTTGCAGATGATTGACCAATTTGGTGAAAATCTATCGTTGCTGCAATCCTATCAATCCCATTTCCGTGCTCTGCAAAAAACGGCAAAGCAGCTCAGTTTTGCACAGAAAGCAGCAAAAGAACGAAAGCAGAAACAGAACTACTTACAGACCTTGCTGGAAGAAGTACGCTCCTTGCAGATACAGCCGGGAGAGGAAGATCAGATCGCAGAAAAAATGATGCAGCTACAGGAAACGGAAGATGCAGCAGCAGCGTTTCGGTCAGCGTGGCAGTTGTTAGAAGAAAATGAATGCAGTGCCGTTTCCAGTGTTGCAGAGGCAGAACAATTACTGACGAATGTGTCTCTTTCCGAGACAGAAGCAGCGGAACAGAATGCATGGGTACAGCGTCTGCAAACTGTCAAAGTAGAACTTTCCGATTTATCGGAAAGTTTGTTTCATAAGATGCAGACACTGGAGGAGAATGAGCAGCAGTATCAACAGCTGCAACAACGGGCGGAATCTCTGCGACAGATTTCAAAAACCTATCTGTGCACCTGTGATGAGTTGATAGAACGTGCAGCCGAAGCAGAGGAACAGTTGGAACAAATGGAACATGATACTGAAATGGTTTCGGCACTGTTGGAGGAGAAAAAACGTTTGTTAGAAGTGGTTTCACAGGAAGCAAAGCAGCTTTCCCAGCGGCGTACAGCAGCAGTGGAGCGGTTTACAACTGCGGTGATGGAACAACTTGCGTTTCTGAATATGCCAGATGTTGTGTTGCAGGTGAAACATACGACTGGAAAACTGACCATTCAAGGGATGGACAGTATGGAACTATTGATTTCTGCCAATAAAGGTGAAACGCCAAAGCCACTGGCGAAAATTGCATCCGGCGGGGAATTGTCTCGAATTATGCTGGCATTGAAGTGTGTCATTGCAGATCGAGACCAGATACCAACTATGATTTTTGATGAAATTGACACAGGGGTCAGTGGAAAAGCGGCTCAGAAAATCGGCATGAAGCTGAAGGAAGTCGGACAAAATCGGCAGGTCTTGTGTGTCACGCACTTGACACAAATTGCTGTGATGGCAAATCATCACTTGTTGATTGAGAAGCAGGTGGAGCAGGAACGAACAGTAACACGGGTTATACCGTTGGACTTTGCAGGACGGGTACAGGAGATTGCCCGTATTATGGGAGGAGAAGCACCAAGTGAATTGATGCTGCAAAACGCTAGAGATGAACTCCATCGGGCAGAACAGATATAAATATTTGTAAAATTACTATTTATAATAATTTTACAAAATTTTATTGTTTAAAGCAAAAATGCTATATTAAAAATTGGGGGGAGAAAATGGACAATCTCGCAATCATTCAGCAAAAGTTGTCAGAAATCGAAGAAAAGGAGCAGGTTACTATTTTACATGCCGTAGAATCTGGCAGCCGTGCATGGGGATTTGCTTCACCAGACAGTGATTATGATATTCGATTTATTTATGTAAGGAGGGAACAGGATTATTTGCAGTTACAGTCGATTCGGGACGTAATGGAATGGCAACTAGATGAAACTCTGGATATCAATGGCTGGGACTTGAAAAAGACGTTGCAGCTTTTATATCAATCCAATCCAACGATATTGGAATGGAATCATTCTCCAATCGTCTATCGTACAACTGCTTATTGGCAAAATAATCAGAAGATCATAGATACTTATTTTTGTGCGAAATCCGGTGTGGGTCATTATTTGAATATGGCAAATCGAAATTATCATGCTTATTTATTGCAGGATATGGTCAGACTGAAAAAATATCTTTATGTACTGCGTCCTATTTTAGCCTGTAAGTGGATTTTAGAACGGAATTGTCCGCCACCAGTTTTATTTTCAGAGTTGATGGATGCCGTTTTAGAGCCGAAAATCCGTCCAGAGGTGGAGCGGCTTTTGCAGCAAAAAATGAAAAGGAAGGAAACCGAAACGGAAAAGCGAAATCCTATTTTATTTGATTATATTACAGAACAACTGATGAAGTTACAGCAGACGATGAAAGAAATGCCTGTAACGCATCAAAACGAATGGAAGACGCTAAATGACCTGTTTTTACAAGGCATTGCCCAGAATTCCACTGTATAATTTAAGATTGCATAGGGTATCCTATCTGTAACAGTGTAGAAAGGGAGGAACTCTATATGAAAATCAAGAAAATTGTGGGACGGGAAGTGTTGGATTCCAGAGGGAATCCGACCGTAGAAGCAGAGGTGTTTTTGGAAAATGGGATACGTGGTAGAGGTATTGCACCAAGCGGTGCCTCCACAGGAACGTATGAAGCATTGGAACTACGAGACGGTGACAAGCGGCGTTATAACGGAAAAGGTGTGACAAAGGCGGTTCATGCTGTCAATACGGCATTGTCAGAGACGTTGTCGGGCAAAGAAATTGACGATCCGTTTGTCTTGGATGAAGAGATGCGAAAAGCAGACGGCACACCAGAAAAATCGCATTTTGGTGCGAATGCCATTCTGGCCACTTCGATAGCCTGCTATAAAGCAGCTGCCACACAGCATGGTATGCCATTGTTTCAGTTTTTAGGGGGAACAGCAGCACGTACCATGCCAGTTCCAATGATGAACATTTTAAATGGCGGTGTCCATGCAGCCAATACTGTAGATATTCAGGAATTTATGATTATGCCGGTTGGTGCACCAAATTTCTGCACAGGACTTCGTTGGTGTACAGAAGTGTATCATGCACTGGCGGCTCTCTTACGAGAGGCTGGTTTTTCGACAGCTGTCGGTGACGAGGGTGGCTTCGCACCAGATCTGGAAACAGATACAGCTGCGATTGAGTGGATTCTCAAAGCAATTGAAAAAGCAGGTTATCATGCTGGCTCTGATTTTGTATTGGCATTGGATGCGGCTTCCAGCGAGTGGAAAAGCGACAATGGCTATCGTTTGCCGAAGTCTGAAAAAATTTATACAACAGATGCATTGATTACTCATTGGGAGACACTTTGCAAGCAATATCCGATTGCATCCATTGAAGATGGTTTGGATGAAGAGGATTGGGAAGGTTGGAAGAAGCTGACCACAC
>DYCW01000241.1 GCA_019417865.1 Ruminococcus sp.
GATGTGGAATATCATCAGGGTGGTAACCTGCGGCTTGGTCTGACAGAAAAAGATATTAAAGTGTTGGAAAATCATACTGCAAAGAGTGTCAAGCTTGGTTTGGATGTGAAGATGATCAGCGGCGATGAGGCAAGAGCGATTTGTCCATATATGTCGAAAGAAGTCGTTGCAGCAAGCTGGTGTCCGACAGATGGTCATGCCAATCCGCTGAAGGCAACCCTTGGTTTTTATCGAAAAGCACTGGAATTGGGTGTCACATTTATAACTGGTGTCAAGGTAGAGGCACTGGAAAAGGTAAAGGGCAGAATTCGGAAAGTCATTACAGATGATGGCATTTATGAAGCGGATCAGATTTTGTTGTGTGCTGGTTATGAGTCCAGAAAAATTGCCAATACCGTTGGCATAGATGCACCGGTAGAACGGCAGTTCAATGAAGTTTTGGTAACGGAAGCACAGCCGAAAATGTTTGATATTATGATTGGGGTTGCAGGCGGGGAATTCTATGGTCACCAGTCTGAGCATGGTTCATTTGTACTGGGTGGTAATAGTGGTTTGCAGGCATTCACGTCCAATAATGAGCATTTTGTTACAAACAGTTTGACAGCTCCTTGTATTTCAAGAGGCATTATCAAGTATTTCCCGATTTTGGATAACGTCAAAGTCGTTCGGACATGGTCGGGTTGGTATGATCAGTGTATTGATGTCCTGCCGGTGATTGACAATATCAAAGAAGTACCAGGCTTAACGGTTGCCTTCGGATTTAGCGGACATGGTTTTGGTATCAGTCCGGCAGTATCCATTGCGTTGAGTGAGTTAATGTTGAACGGCAAGTCCACGACAATTGACATCAGCCAGTTGACCTACGACCGCTTTAAGGCAAAGGGGTAAGCCATAAAATATAAAATCGGTAAAAGAGGAGGCAAATTTTGATTTTACACAATGCAGCAGTGGATGTGATTCTCACTAGAAGAAGCATCCGCTGCTATCAGAAACAACAGATCTCTTCGAACGAATTGGAAACCATTCTGGAAGCGGGCAGTTACGCTCCAAGTGGCAAAAATCAGCAGTCTGCAAAGGCAGTTGTGGTACAGAGTAAAACGGTAATGCAGAAGTTAGTGCGGCTGGCAAAGGCGGCAGCCCATGTCGAACAAAACCCGTTTTACGATGCACCGACGGTTGTATTGGTATTTGCAGATGCAGCCAATTTGACACCTATGGAAGATGGTTGCAACGCCATTGAGAATATGATGTTGGCAGCCCATGCACTTGGGTTAGGCAGTTGTTGGATTTATGCCGCAAAGGTACTGTTTTCCACGGAAGAAGGAGTCCAGTTACAGAAAGAATGGGGGCTTTCAGAGGCGTATCAGATTGTTGGTTCATTTGCAGTCGGTTATCCGGCAGGCGAAATACCGCTGCCAAAGCCGAGAAACGGGGTATTTCATCAAATTGTATGAATAAAATAACATATTTGGATTACAATTTGTTTTTGTACAATATTAAATTTGTACTTGACAAATTGCAGGGGATGTGTTATGATGAAGTTGCATAAAAATAAAAGATTCGACTGGATCTTTACAGGGTAAAATGACCAATCGAATCATAGAAACAATTTAATATTACATGGAGGGAAATACCAATGAGCAGATTTACAATTCCAAGAGATCTTTATCATGGCAAAGGTTCTTTAGAAATTTTAAAGACTTTGCAGGGCAAGAAGGCAATGATCGTTGTCGGCGGCGGTTCCATGAAGCGATTTGGTTTTCTGGATAAGGCAATTGCTTATCTGAAGGAAACAGGCATGGAAGTTGCTTTGATTGAAGGTGTAGAACCTGACCCGTCTGTTACCACTGTGATGAATGGTGCAGCGAAGATGCGGGAATTTGAACCGGATTGGATTGTTGCAATGGGCGGCGGTTCTCCAATTGATGCTGCAAAGGCAATGTGGGCATTCTACGAATATCCGGATACCAAGTTTGAAGACCTGTGTACGCCGTTCAATTTTCCGACATTGCGGACAAAGGCGAAGTTCTGTGCAATTCCGTCCACTTCTGGTACCGCAACCGAAGTAACTGCATTTTCTGTGATTACGGATTATGACAAAGGAATCAAGTATCCGCTGGCTGACTTCAACATCACACCGGATATTGCAATTGTAGACAGCGAACTGGCAGAAACGATGCCAAAGAAGCTGGTTGCTCATACTGGTATGGATGCTATGACCCACGCCATTGAAGCCTATGTTTCTACTTTGCACTGCAATTATACGGATGCAGTGGCATTACACGCCATCAAGATGATTCACAATGATTTGAAGAAGTCCTATGACGGCTGCATGACGGCAAGAGCAGAGATGCATGATGCACAGTGTCTGGCTGGTATGGCATTCTCCAATGCATTGCTGGGGATTGTGCACTCTATGGCACATAAGACAGGTGCTGCTTATACGGGTGACCACATTATTCACGGCTGTGCAAATGCGATGTATCTGCCGAAAGTCATCAAGTTCAATGCAAAGAACGAGGAAGCAGCAGAACGGTATGCACAGATTGCAGATCATATTGGTCTGGGTGGTAAAACAACTGCAGAAAAGGTGGATGCCTTGATTGCAGAGCTGCGTTCCATGAATGATCAGCTGGATATTCCGCAGGCAATCCAGTCTTATGGAGCAGGCGGGGTAAAAGCGGAAACTTCTATCATTGATGAAAAAGAATTCTTGGATAAGCTGCCTACCATTGCTTCCAATGCCATCGGTGATGCCTGCACGGGTTCCAACCCACGTCAGCCTTCTCAGGAAGAGATGGAAAAGCTGCTGAAGGCCTGCTATTATGATTTGGAAATTGATTTCTGATTTTTATTTCGATAAAAAAGTATTTTTCCAAAATAAAAAAGATTTTTTGTTTTTGATGAGAGAACGTTGACACAAAATGTGAGTTGTGTTACAATGAATCCATTAAAGAGCAACTGAAACAAGAATAGATGAGAGCGTATCTATCGGAAATATCTGTTAAAAGAGGACAATGGCGTCAATAAGATGTCGTTGTCCTCTTTCTTTTGCAGTTTGTTTTGAATTTGACCTGGGACAATGGTGTCTTTGAAAGACCGTTGTCCCATTTTTTAATCAGGGGCTTGCCTTTGATATGATGTTTTATTTTTGCCAATATGGAAGACAATGTGCTTCCATAGAATATTAAAAAAAGGGGCGTATCATTATGAGTTATCCGAAGGTAGACATTCTGTATTTGAGTGAGAAAGACATGCTGGAGGCTGGTGTCAATAATGTTGTACAGTGTACCGATTGCATGGAGGAAGTGGTAAAGCTGCTGGATGACGGTGATTACCGGATGGGCGGCGAAAATGGAAATTCTCACGGATGTATGATCAGCTTTCCGGACAATCCGCCGTTCCCGAATATGCCGAAGAACGGGCCGGATAGAAGATTTATGGCAATGCCGGCTTATCTGGGCGGTCAGTTTGATATGGCTGGTGTAAAGTGGTACGGCTCTAATGTAGAAAACCGGGAAAAGGGTCTGCCGCGTTCGATTTTGATGGTGATTCTGAACGATAAGGAAACTGGTGCACCAAAAGCATTCATGTCAGCTAACTTGATCAGTGCGTATCGTACCGCAGCCATTCCAGGCGTTGGTGTGAAGTTGTTGGCGAAAAAGGATGCAAAGGTATTGGGGGTTGTGGGACCGGGTTTCATCAACAATATTACCATTGAAACTTTTGCAGCACTGCGGCCGACACTGGATACCCTCAAGATTAAGGGACGTGGAAGAGCTTCCATTGACCGCTGTATTGAATATGTGAAGGCACACTGTCCACAGTTTAAGAACATTATTGTTTGTGATACTATGGAAGAATGCTGCAAGGATGCAGATATTATGACCATTGCTGTTTCCACACCGACCGGCGGACATCAGAATTATCCGTTTATTGAACGGGAGTGGCTGAAACCAGGATGTCTGGTTTGTGCACCGGGTGCAGTCGATTTTCCGGATGAACTGGTCTGCGATCCAACTGTCAAACTGGTAGTAGATAACAAGAAGCTGTATGAAGCATGGGCAGAGGAATACCCATATCCGACCTTCGATAAAATGTTCCTGCTGGGAGATAAGTTCACAGACTTGGCACATGACGGCAAGTTGGATTGGGGCGTTGTACAGAATATCGGTGCCATTGCAAACGGTAAGGTTGTTGGCAGAGAGTCCGATGATCAGATTATTCTGTACTCTATTGGTGGTATGCCGGTAGAAGACGTTGCATGGGGTAAGACCGTTTATGAAAATGCACTGAAAAAGGGCATTGGTGTCACATTGAATTTGTGGGATCAACCGTATTTGTATTGATTTTTTTGACATCTCTTGTATAGACAATAAATTCTACATCGCATATGTGCAAAATTGCAATCATAATATAAGAAACAGAACCTCTGCTGTAATTTGTTTGATGGGATAAAATAAAGAGTCGCTTTTCAATGGGGAAAACAAATTGAAAAGTGACTCTTTTCATTTGATTTCCCGATGGCAGAAAAAACAGAATCACATACAGCAGTTTATTTGAAACAGGTTCAAAAATCAAAAGGGATTTGGTTTTTGAAGGTCTGTAATAAGGAGGAATTGTTATGACGGCAACACAGGCAATGGAGATTTTAAGTCGGTTAGAATCCACTGATAAGATGGCGTATATTGGAAATTCTATTTTTATTTTTATTTGTGCAGTTTTGGTGTTCAGTATGCAGGCAGGTTTTGCAATGCTGGAAACTGGTATGACACGTTCCAAAAACACTTCGAACATCTGGTTGAAAAATCTGATGGACTTCTGCGTTGGTGTAGCAGTCTATTTTGTGGTGGGTTTTGGTTTGCAGTACGGAGATGATTTTCATGGTTTATTTGGTACAAACGGCTTTTTCAATCCGTTTGGGGCAGAAATGGGAATCTGGTCAAATTGTGTAGATCTTATGATCAATCCGTATGTTTATTTTTTCTTCCAACTTGCATTTTGCGGAGCAACTGCAACGATTATTTCTGGTGCGGTTGCAGAGCGGTTTAAGTTTGAAAGCTATTTGATTATCTCCGTTTGTATGACAGGTATTGCCTATCCAATCGGTAGCCACTGGATTTGGGGCGGCGGCTGGCTGTCGCAGCTTGGATTTATTGATTTTGCGGGTTCACTGGCTGTTCACGGTATCGGCGGAATTGCAGCATTGATTTGTGCATTTATGGTTGGTCCCCGTATTGGAAAATACAATGCAGACGGCTCTTCCAATGTCATCAAAGGACACAGCGAATCCTTGTTTGGATTGGGTGCGATTTTCCTTTGGTTTGGCTGGTATGGTTTTAATCCAGGTTCAGAACTTGGTTTTGATGATGCTGCAGCCTATGCGGCAATCACTTCTACCATTGCAGGCGGCTTGGGCGGTTTAGGTGGTTTGTTCTTCTCCTGGCTTGTGGAGAAGAAGCCAAGCGTAGATGCAGCTTATAATGGTATGCTTGCTGGTTTAGTCGCAATTTGTACTACCGCTAATAATCAGAGCCCATGGGCAACTGCAATCATTGCGGTTGTTGCCTCTATGGTTGTTTATCTGTCCGCAAAATTTGTAGATACCAAATTGCATATTGACGATGCGTGCGGTGCTGGTTCTCTGCATTTCGTCAGTGGTATCTTTGGTGTACTTGCACCGGGATTGTTTGGTGCATCTGCGGGTATCCGACAGTTTGGCGTACAGCTTTTGGGAGAAGTAACCGTATTTGTATTTGTTTCTGTTGTGATTGGTCTGGTATGTGTGATTCTGAAACACACGATGGGCATTCGTGTTTCAGATCATGATCAGAAAGTGGGTATGGACATTGCGGAACATGATACCTATGCATATGATTATCTGAAAAAGAAGTATGAAGCTGCAACACATGAAACAGCAAAAACAGTATAATTCATTTTTCAAAATATTTTTGAAAAAGCAATAATACATTAAGCCGTTGCAAAGGAGCAAGACCGCTGAAAGCACTTGCTTCCAGCGGTCTTGTGATGCAAAATGGTTCTGACGGATTTGCGGTTTGAAATGATGATTTTTTGAATGTGACGAAGAAAACAGGAGGAAACACGATGACTGGAAATGTTGCATTTATGTTTCTATGTACTATTATGGTATTAGGAATGACACCGGGACTTGGTATGTTTTATGGCGGCATGGTACGTCGAAAAAATACACTGAATACGATGCTGTTTTGTTTTGCTATGATTGGAATTGGAATTTTGATGTGGGTATCGATTGGCTATTCTCTTTGTTTCGGCGAAGATCACGGCGGGATCATTGGCGATTTTAGCCACATCTTTTTGAAAGATGTGCCATGGACATCAGAGACAGAAGACGTGCCACCGATGTTGCTGGCACTGTTTAATATGATGTTTGCTGTGATTTCACCAGCCATTATTTTAGGTGCATTAGCAGAACGGATGAAGTTTTCTAAAATGATTCTTCTTTGTGTTATCTGGACACTTATGGTATATTATCCATTGGCACATATGACATGGGGCGGGGGATTTTTGGATGACCCGATTGGTTCTATTGACTTTGCTGGCGGAAATGTTATCCATATTAGCACAGGTGTTTCTGGTTTGGTTGCTTGTATGATTCTTGGAAAACGAAAAGGTTTTGGAGCGATGTCTTACCATCCTCACAATATTCCGCTGTTTTTGATTGGTGCAGCAGTACTCTGGGTGGGCTGGCTTGGCTTTAACTGTGGCTGTGCAGGTGGTGCAAATGAAATTGCGGTTTTGGCTCTGGCAAATACGACAATTTCCTCCGCAGCAAGTATGGTGGTCTGGATGCTGATGGAAACCTTTATACAGAAAAAATGTACTGTTATGGGTGCGGTCACTGGCGGCATTGTCGGATTGGTTGGCATTACACCTGGTGCTGGGTATGTGCCAATTTGGTCTTCTTTCTTAATTGGTGCGATCGCTGCTCCAATTTGTTACTTTGCCATTAGTAAAGCAAAGCAGAAGTTTGGCTATGACGATGCATTGGATGCCTTTGGCTGTCACGGCGTTGGTGGCATCTGGGGTGGTATTGCCACTGGTTTATTTGCCAATCATTCTGTAAACGAAGCTGTTCCAAATAATGGACTGGTCTTTGGTGAGTGGCGGCTATTTGTCGCACAGCTTGCAGCAAGTGCCATTAGCATTGCCATTGCAGCAGTTTGTACTGCTATCATTATGTTAATTCTGAAGAAGTGCGGTGGTGTTCGAGTATCGGATATGGAAGAAGCACAGGGCTTGGATTTAATTGAACATGGCGAACGGGCTTATCCGGCATTTAATGGATTAGACTGAGGAGGAGTATGACAGTATGAAAAAGATAGAAGTTATTTTTCGACCGGAGAAGTTGGAGCCATTAAAAGATGCTCTACTGGAGGCAGGAATTAAGGGGGCAACATTCTATCAGGTAAGCGGTTGCGGCAACCAGCATGGTTGGATTGCCTATCATCGAGGCAATGAAGTCATGATGAATACACTTCCAAAGGTTTATATGATGACTGTTGTACCAGATGAAGAGGTAGATGCAGTCTTGAAATTGATTAAGCGAAGTATTTATACAGGTATGGTTGGAGATGGGAAAATTTTCATTTCCACTGTGGATGAATGTATTCGGATTCGGACAGATGAAACTGGAGATGCTGCATTATAATTTTGAAATTTGTATCGGAACATACTGGCGGATGAAAAGAAATCCATCAGTATGTTTATCTACATATTATTTATGAAGGAGAAATAGTTCATGATAAAACAGCCGGTGATTGGAATCGTGCCCTTGGTGGATACAGAGCGAGATAGTTATTGGATGCTGCCAGGTTATGTTAATAGTATTTTGCAAGCCAATGGTTTGCCTCTGACATTACCCTTGACGACAGATGCAGAGCAGATTGCACAGCTCTGCCATATTTGTGACGGTTTTTTATTTACGGGAGGTCAGGATGTCATGCCTTCTTTGTATGGAGCAGATCGGCATCCATCCTGCGGCAGTTGCTGTCCAGAACGAGATGCGATGGAGTCACTTTTACTGCAGGCTGCCTTACAGCGAGATATACCTGTTCTGGGAATTTGCAGAGGAGCACAGTTGATGAATGTCGTGCTGGGTGGAACGCTGTATCAAGATTTGTCGCAGCAGTATCCGAGTTCGCTGGAACATCATCAGTCACCGCCATATGATAAACCGGTACATACCGTAACCATTTTACTGGATACGCCGCTGTATCAATTGTTGCAAAAAGAGCAATTGCCGGTAAATAGCTACCATCATCAAGGCATTTGGAAACTGGCATCCCCACTTCGCTGTATGGCAATAGCAGAAGACGGATTAATAGAGGGTGTTTATTTGCCGGAGAAGCCATTTGTATGGGGCGTGCAATGGCATCCGGAGTTTTCTTATCAGATAGATGGATACAGTCAACGAATCATACAGGCATTCGTGGATGCAGCGAAGTCTGTTTCCTGTGAGAGGATTTTTCATACCTCTTGATTTTTTCTGGAAAACGTGTTACACTATTATCATCAACGAATGAAGAGGAGGAACCAGAATATGGTTATCATGGAAATGGAAAATGGAAAGAAGATTGAACTGGAGCTGTATCCAGAGATTGCACCGATTACTTGTGAAAATTTTGAAAAGCTGGTGAAAGCAGGTTTTTATAACGGACTGACATTTCATCGTGTGATTTCGGGTTTTATGATTCAAGGCGGATGCCCGGAAG
>DYCW01000242.1 GCA_019417865.1 Ruminococcus sp.
GTTTTTCATTGATCACATCCCCTTGATTTTGTTCAAAATTTCATTTAGGTTGTCAAAGTGGATTTTCGCATCTTTTGCACCTTTCACCAGTGCATCCAGATCGTATCTGCCATAGTTATACGCATTTTTAAAAATGAATAACGCTTTCCGTTGTCCAAGGTTTGGCGTGGTTGCAATGCTGTGCAGAAACATCAGTTCCGGCAGCATATTCTGCTGTGTAAGTTGAGGATACAGCATTTTCGTATCTTCAAACTGTATTTGCTCTGCGGTATAGGTCGGTTCTGTTACAAATCGACTGCTTACCTGCACACGTTCACTGGTATATCTGCCATTAAATTTATTATAAAAGCAGGGATTTCCGACAAATGCAAGTCCGACGGTTTCACATTTTGCCTCGAAGTAATCAGAAATGGAACGCAGTGCATTGACTGCTTGGTAAGTAAGCTCCTGTGCTTCATCCACAATGATGATCATGCCGTCCCGTAGCTTGGAGAAAAGTGCATTCTTAATGCGTCGCTTATTGCTGTCGTGAATGCCAAGTTCCGCTGCAAGTAGATAGAGAATGTCATTTGTGGTATGATGGAATACACTTGCAGTGATGACAATTGTTTTTGTGGGATTGTCTCTTGCATACTTCTGGATTGTTTTTGTTTTTCCAATGCCGGAATCTCCGGTGATGACAGCACATCCCCCAAGAATATGTACATTTCTCAGTCGTTCGTATATCATCCGAGAAATACTTGTCGGTGCATATTCCACCGGAACAAAAATGTCCGGTAATTCGTTCTTTGCCGCCTTGATTTGAAAGTATGCAGTTAACGCTGCGAAATTTTTCTCAGCATTGCCCTTATATTTTCCTCTTCTTAATCCAGATAGGATTGCCTCTCCGATACCAACTTTTTCGGCTGCCTTTCGCTGTCCGCCTTCTTTTACAATCAGCTTTTCAAATTCCCGAACGGCACAGATCTGTTCTGCATTGTATTTCTGAAAGGCGGATTCTCGCTCCTCAAAAAATGTCATTGCTCTTGTTACCAGCTCTTCCTGTTCGTTGTTGCAGGCGGCTTTGAATTGCTTTTCGGTAAGACCAATCACAAGGTAAATCTGATTGAAATCCACTGCAAGTTCTTCAGCAAGTGCTGCTGCCTTTTCTGTTAAATTCATAAATTATGCTCCTTTTTCTCTTTCCAGCTTATCATTCATTGCTTTTAATGCTGCAAATTCCTCCGAAATGGAAACGGAGACAATGTTCTCCCGTTCAGGATGGGCGTCATTCAGTTCGGCAGCTGTAATCGGCTGAATGGTATTCGGACGGCGTATCTGCATTTTATCCATGTTGGAGGCGGCTTCATGAATTCTTGCTGCCAGTACATCAATGGCATCCGAATCTGTATAAGCTGCAACTGTTTGTGTAATTGCTTTCTTATTGCGGGCAATATGTGCCATTGCAACTGCAATTTTATTTCTGCCTTCCTCGTCTTTTGCTTGGTATGGAACATTAAGATAGTCTGCTCTCTGATACACCCATAGAAACTTATCTGTTTCCTTATCGTATACTCGGACTTCATCCAATTCAGCAGGGTCATATCGGACATATACTTCTTTTCCAACATGAAAGGATGTATTTTCATCCTTGTACCAAATCTTTTTGCCATAGAGTTCAATGAATACACCATTTCGTTGAATCTTCTGATAGCGTGAGGTTCTGGCAAGGAGCAGGGCAAGGTCTTCGTCTGCTGCATCACGGAAAACAACTTCACTGGAATTGATACTTTCATTCCAGACATCCATTCTGGTCATTCCCTGATAGCATTTTTCCTTACCGCCGTATGCCCTGCAATTATATCCGCCGTTAATCAATGTAGACAGCAGCTCTGCTACTTCCTTATCTGTTGGAATTTCTCCTTTTTTCACCTTTTGTGCCAGGTCTTCCGGACGCTCCAGAATCGTACCGCCGGAATAACCGCTGAACGCCTTTGAAATAAATTCCTTGAAGGTGAGAAAATATCGTTCAATGTTTTTTGCCTTTGCATTTTTTACAAGGGCATTCGTCATGGTTATGCCAAGCAGCGACAGAATGGTCGGTGGGTCATCTGCTTTGTTCCAGCTGGCTTTTTTACGGTGCCCTCTGCCTGCTATATCATGTGTCAGGAATTCAGAACCGTTGTCAAAGTACATTCCGAGCGGTACACCGTAGCCATTCAAGACAGCCGCACGGAATGCAAGAAGCGTGGACTGGGAACAGGGATGATCGCATAAATTCCACCCCACAATAACGCCGCTTTTGGCATCCATATATGCTGTAAGCGACAATCTGTGCGGCTTTCCCTCTGGCGAAAGAGAAATGACATCCAGTGTATGGTTATCTGCAATCCAAATATCATTTGCATTCAGATCGGTGTAGTCACGTTCTATATATGCAAGATACTTATCAAAGCAGGATTTCTTTCCGTAGCGTGTGTATTCTATCACACAGTCTGGAATTTCACTTTTAATTCTGCGTCGAAATGTTCGCTCCGATGGAATGGAGCTGTAGAGTTCCGGATAATTGGTTGCACACCACGCCTTCAGGTCAGTGTAGCATCGGCTCACAGTCGGTCGGCTGGAAACAAGATAGATTCTGGTAAACATCTTCCACACCTTTTCATCCATGTATGTCATACCTTTATTCCATCCTCCTCGTTTGTCAATTAAGCCGTCATAGTCATTCTCTCTGTATGCAGCATATTTTCGATAAAGAATGTCCGTACTGATTTGAATTTTTTCTCCATATTCCAGCCTGCACTTTCCGACAAAGTCGGCATCCACGGAGGTCTTTTTCTTGTATTTCGCCCTCACATCCTGCCACTCCCGAAGGATACCGCACCACAGAGCAATCTCTTCTCGTTCTTCGGCGGTGTATTCTTCAAAAGCCTTTTTAACCGTCTTTTTAGGGGCTTTTAAAGCAGCTGTTTCCTTTAATTCCGGAGCGGTTCCAGCTTCTTGTTTCAGGCGATTATAGTACTTCAGCTGCAATTCCTCTGGCAGGGCGGAAAGGGGAATCATATAGCACGTTTTATGGTTTTGTGGATGTTCCCGCTGTTCTGCTGCAAGTTTTCCGTCCTTTGCAAGCTTTCTTATATATTGTGGTTTGCACTTTTTTAGTTCTGCTACTTCTCCAACTGTCAAGTACTCCACATCTTTGCCTCCTTTCCGACAGGGAAAAATCCCTGTCAAAAAATGCTTGACAAATGTCGCTTTTTCTGCTATACTTTACCCATCACTTTAGCAATGCAAGTTCTTTGCTAAGGGTGAGTATCTCCAGTTGTACGGCTTGTTCAATCTCCTCAAGATGGTAGCCGTATGACTGGATTTTTTGTATATGCAGTAACAGCTCCTGATCCAGTTCCAGAAATCGCTGCTTGCAAGTCTTGACGGCTGGCAGGTGCAACTCTTGTAAGCCATATTGGTCAATCCATTCTGCGGTTTCCGTTTGTGCTTCCAGTACATTCCGCATCAGCTCCATCTGCACTTCCATGTTGTCTTGCAACTCCTCGCAAAATACGGCATGTTCAATTGCAGCGACGGCTTTTGTAATCGTGTACAGAGCCAGTCCCATTCGTTCGTTCCACTGCATCCAATCACCTTCTTTCCGGGTCTGCCTCATCAGTGCCGGGAGACCATCTCCGACAGACGGCGGATCTTGTCCGCCGTTTCGGCTTTTATACAGAATAGGGATTCGATCTAAACGCCTGTTCAAATAAATCCCTGTCCAGTTCATCCTCGTCATCCTCTTCTTCATCCCAGTCGTCTTCCTCAAATACGGAACTGTCCATCCACGAAAAGCATCGTTCTGCATATTCCATTTCCGCTTCTTTTTGGTCAAGGAAGTATTCGCCGCCCCAGACACCGCAGCCATCACAGTCGATGTTCCATATTACGTAATCCCCGCCCGGTGCAATCGGCTTTGCAATGCAGTGCTCATTCGCATGGATGCCGTACACGATATGGCTGCCGATGACAGCACCAATTTTTACTTTGATTCGTTTCATATTCAACCTGCTTTCTCTTGTGTTTTGGTTTCTGCTGCTTTCATCAACTCTGAAACCGGCACCTGTAGTCCTCTGGCAAGTTTTAGGATGGATGGGAAGGATGGAAAAGAAATTCCATTTTC
>DYCW01000243.1 GCA_019417865.1 Ruminococcus sp.
TTCTTCCACAGCAAATAATTTTCTGGTGTCCAGAATGCCGATGATGTCATCCGGACTTTCACCGCAGACCGGATAGTAGCGGTGTGGGGTGTCCCGAATGGTTTGCTTCCAAGTTGCAAGGGTATCTCGTTCCCAGAGCATTTGCAATTCTGTCCGGTGGGTCATAATTTCCTCTGCCGTCCAGTCGTTAAATTCAAATACATTTTGAATCATTTCATTTTCTTCCGCAGCAATGATACCTTTTTCACTGCCGGCATCTGCCATCATGCGAATATCCTCTTCGCTCACATCTTCCTCTTCTTCGTTCGGGTCAATGTGCAGCAGTCGCAGTACACCGTTTGTAGAGGCAGTCAGCAGCCAGACCAGCGGCGAAAACAGCTTTGAAATGACATGAATCACGTTGGAAATGCCAAGTGCAATCGCTTCTGCTTTTCGCATGGCAATCCGCTTTGGAACGAGTTCGCCGAAAACGAGTGTGAAGAAGGAAAGCAGAATGGTGATGAGAATGACAGAAATCGTCTGCAAAGTTGCTGCCGGAATCGGCACGCCCCAAGAGAGCAGCAGGCTGACCAATGCTTCTGAGAAGTGGTCTGCTGCGAAGGCACTGCCCAGAAAACCAGACAGCGTAATGGCAACTTGAATGGTGGCAAGGAATTGTGCCGGACTGGTCTGTAATTTTTGCAGACGGCTGGCTTTTTTGTTACCCTGTTCTGCCATTTTGGCGATACGGGTTTCATTGCTGGAGATGACAGCGATTTCTGCACAGGCAAAAACCGCATTCATTGCGATTAAAACGATTTGTAAAATAATTTGTCCCATCATATGGATCGTAACTCCTGTTCTTTCTTTTTTGATCAATAGCGTCTTGTGTGGGATAGAACTGCGTTGCTACCAGCGTAGCCGCAGAAAGAAGAACAGGCGTTTTTGCAGCGGTGCAGGATTCGCATCACTGTCCGGATCGTCCATGTAAGTAACCTCCTTTTTGGTCGGTCTGTGGTTGTTTGGATTTTTAAAAAACAGTATAACAAATGGAGCGGCATTTGTCAATCCTATTTTTTATATTTCATTGATAGATTAAAACCAAATTGCAGGGAGAACCAGTTGATTTTTCTGAATTCTTTGTGAAAACAGTTGCAATTTTTGAAAAGTTGTGGTATAATTACATCCATAGAGAATAGGTTTTTCTATCATATTTTATTGATATGTGGCATTCCCGACAAACAGAAACAGGAGGCATACCATCATGAAAATACAGGAATCTGCCGAAAACTATCTGGAAACCATTTTGATTTTACAGCAGCGAATCGGTGAAGTGCGTTCGATTGATGTCGTCAATGAACTTTCCTATTCCAAACCAAGTGTCAGTATTGCGATGAAGAATCTGCGGAATGCCGGATTGGTGACAATGGACGAAGCAGGGTATCTGCATTTAACACCAGACGGAAAAAAAATTGCAGAAACCATGTATGAGCGGCATACGTTGCTTTCTGATTGGCTGATTTATTTGGGGGTGGATCCGAAGAAAGCGGTAGAAGATGCTTGTAGAATGGAGCATATTTTAAGTGCGGAATCCTTTCAGGCAATGAAACAGCATATATTAAGCAATCAAGAACAAACAGAAAACGGCCGCCATGCGTAATCGTATGGCGGTTTTGCGTAAAAAGAGGAGTCATCAACATGAAGCTTTTACATATGAGTGACCTGCATTTGGGAAGACGATTTTATAATCTCTCATTTTTGTCTCTGCAGAAGGATATATTGCAGGATGTTTTACAGTGCATTGATACGCATGGCATTACAACCGTTTTGCTGTCAGGTGATATCTATGACAAGCCGGTTCCACCGGCAGAAGCAGTAACACTGTTTGACTGGTTTTTGACACAGCTGGCAGAGCGGGATTTGACAGTTTGTATGATCAGCGGGAATCATGATTCGCCGGAGCGGTTGCAATTCGGCAGTGGTCTGCTGCAAAAGAACCGCATTCACATTGCTGGTGCCTTTCAGGGAACCCTGCATACAGTTACTCTTTCTGATGCATATGGAGACTTGCAGATTGCCATGCTGCCCTATGTAAAACCGGTACAGCTGGCGGCGTGCTATCCAGAGCAATCCTTCACTACTTTGACCGAAGGCATACAGTATGTCCTGCATCAGACGCCGCCTGACCCGAATTGCCGCAGTATTTTGCTGTATCACGGCTTTGTGCTGCACAACGGAACTATGCCGGATGAGTCAGAATCCGAAATACAGCTTGGTGGTATGCAGCTGGTCAATGACGATATTTTTCAGGATTATGATTATGTGGCATTGGGGCATATTCATAAACCACAGTGGGTGCAGAAAAATCGGATTCGTTATAGTGGTTCTTTGATGAAATATTCTTTTTCGGAATGCTTGCAGCATAAATCTGTGACCATTCTGGATATGCAGGAAAAGGGAAATTGTACCGTTACAACAGTGCCGCTGACCGCTAAGCAGGATATGCGTATCATTCATGGACCATGCAAGGAATTGTTAGAACATGCTGTGCCCTCTGAGGATTTCATTCGTGCAGAATTGACGGATTTGGAGCTGATTCCTAATGCAATAGAAAAGCTGCGTGCAGTGTATCCGAATCTCCTAGAACTTGCCTATGTGGAACGGGAGCAGAACCGTCAACCAGCGGCTGCAACAGAGGCAGCACATGTTCCGGAACAGTCGCTGATGGAATTGCTAGTGGAATTTTATCAGAATGTCTATCACTATGATTTGCTGGAGAAACCGGAACAGTTTGCGTTATTGGAGAAGTTACTGGAAGAGGAGGAACTGGCATGAAACCGTTGGAACTGGAGCTATATGGATTTGGAGCATTTGCAGCATACTGCAAGATTTCTTTTGCATCGTGGCAGGACGGTGAAGTATTTTTAATTACCGGAGAGACCGGAGCCGGAAAGACGACGATTTTTGATGCCATTTGTTTTGCCTTATATGGAACAGCAAGCGGGTCGGATCGGGAGTCAAAACAGTTCCGCAGTCAGTATTTGACGGACAGTACTGCTGAAACAAAAGTAAGACTGAAATTTTCCTGCAATGGGAAATACTATCTGGTGGAGCGGAATCCGTCCTATGAACGACAGAAGCAGCGTGGCATTGGGACGGTAGAACAAAAAGCAGATGCCGTTTTGTATGAGATTCTGCCGGACGGCAGGAACTGTATTTGCAGCGGCGTTACGCTTGTGACAGGGGAAATTGTTCGCCTGATTGGCATGGACAGCAAGCAGTTCCGGCAGATTGTCATGATTGCACAAGGGGAATTTCGTCGGTTTCTGCTTTCCAATTCGGTGGAGAAAAGTGAGATTCTCAGCAAACTGTTTCATACAGAGTATTGTCAATCCATTCGGGATGGATTAAAACAGTACTATGACGAAAAGAATCGAGCGGTTGCTGCACAGCAGCTTGCCATACAAACGAAGCTGAAAACGGTTGCACCGCACGATGTAGCACGAAAGCAACAGTATCAAACACAGTTAGAGGCTTACGGTGCAGCAGTGGCAGAAGCACTCTGCGAACTTTTGGAAGAAGATTACACAGAAGGCATGGAACAGCTGCCGAAGTTGGAACAGGAACAGGCGGAGTTGCAGCAGAAAGTGGATCGGCTTGTGCAGGGTATTGCACAGGGCAAACAGCATAATGCCAACTTATATGATTTGGAACGACAGCAAAAACAGTTGATCCTGTTGCAGCAGAAACAGGCAATGGCATGGGAACTGTTACAGCGTGCAGAGGAACAGGCAGCACAAATACCGATATGGCAAGAGGAAAAAACGCTGCTGGAAAACAGTGTGCCAGAATATCAGCATATGACGGAATTGCAGAGTATCCTTTCAGAGCTGCAAAAAAAATGTGACTTACGAAAACAGGAACAGGTGCGTTGCAAGGCAACACTGGAACAAACCAGACAGCAGTGTACCTATCTGCAAAAGGCGTTAGAGGAACATGCTGCACTGGCAGCAGCTTATGAAACGATACGGCACACCATTGTACAGAAACAGCAGGTGCTTGTAACCTTGCAGACCCTGCAAAAACAATTTGTGGATGTGCAAAATGCGGAACAGCTTTGTCAGCAGGTTGCTCTGACGGCACAGGCAGCTCATACGAAGTATTATCAGGTGGAAAAGCCCGCATATGAAGCAATAGAGCAGCAATTCTTTCAGAGCATGGCAGGAAATTTGGCGGCACAGTTAGAACCGGAAAAGCCTTGTCCGGTATGCGGTGCAACAGAGCATCCGCATCCGGCGGAACAGACAGGACAGACTGTAACAGAACAGCAATTTCAGCGTGCGAGAAAAAAACAGGAAACCGCTTTGCAGGACATGCAGGTACAGAAGAGTCAGTTGGAGAAACAGCAGGCACTTTGTGCACAGCTGCAAGCACAGAAACAGGCAGCATTGCAGCTGCATAAGCTGAAAGAAACTACGACGCTGGAAATGCTGCGGAAACTGGAAGAGAAAATACAGGCAGAAATGACTGCCCTAACCAAACAGCAGAAAGCACAGCAAGTCAAGCTGCGGGAATTGGACGAAAAGCAGGCAGAATGGAAACGAAAGCAGGAGGCACTGCCGACCTTACAGCGTGCTTACGAAGCAGGGGAACAGGATGTACAGGAACTGACACAGCGAATCAGCAGCAAACAGGCAGAATGGAGCTGTGCACGCAGTGCATTACAGTATACGACTCTGAAAGAAGCACAGGCACAGTTGCAGTGCTTGCAGCAAAAAATAGAACAAGCACAGTTGCAGCAGAAACAAGCACAGACACAGTTGCAGGAACTAGAAAAGCAGATTGCCGTTTGTCAAACGGATATTATGCGTCTGCAAACGGAGATTGCTGGAAAGCCGCTGTATGATGTAAAACAGGCAGAGCAGGTTGTGCAGGAGAGCCGCCGGATGCTGTTACAGCAGCAGAAGCAAATAGCTGCCAGAAAAGCAGATTTACAACAGATGCAGGCAGTGTTTGTTTCTGTGCGGTTGGAAGGAAAGACGCTGGAGAAGACACAGGTTGCTTGTCAGGAATATAAGGAACTATACAGTATGCTAAATGGTACCAGTACCGACCGTGGCGGGGAACGGATTTCATTTGAACGGTATGTACAAACCTATTACTTTACACGAATATTAGAACATGCCAATCAGAAATTATATCAGCTTTCCAACGGGCGGTATCAGTTGATTCGGCGGAAGGAGGAGGAACGGCGAACGCTTTCTTCTGGTTTGAATTTGGATGTATTGGATCAGTATACTGGTACAGAACGGGATGTCAAGACGCTTTCCGGTGGAGAGACCTTTCTGGCGTCGCTGTCGCTGGCATTGGGGCTTTCTGAGACAGTGCAGCAGCAGAGCGGTTGTGTACAGATTCAAGCAATGTTTATTGATGAGGGGTTTGGGTCACTGGATGAAACCGCACTGGAAAATGCGATTCGGCTGTTGCAGCAGCTTTCTGGGCAGGATTGCATGGTGGGAATTATTTCCCATGTTCCAGCGTTGGCGGAGCGGTTTGATGCCCAAATTCGAGTGGAGAAAACGCCGAACGGCAGTCGTGCGGTTTGTGTGGGAATGAAAAAGTAAGGACTTTTCATACAACATAAATGGAGATTTCACCTACTGGAAGGGGCTTGATGACGGTTCTATTTTATTATAAAATTCCCCACAGCCCTTTAAAACTACTGGATTTGTAGTAGGTGAGCTTTCCCTGTGAGTTGGTGTTTTTTGACAGGTTTTTGAAACGATAAGAGGTGGCAATGGAAAAGATAGTAATATACAAGGATAGAATTGTTTTTGGGGATAACGAACTCTATCCTCCTTTTGAGAGAAATGTTGTGGATAATTTGCTGGGCGAGTATAGAGTCCATAATCTTGAGAATATAGAAACAAATTATCGAAGAGCGATATCTATATGGGATAATTATGGGATGGCAGGTTACCTATCAGATGATATGAAAACATATACAACATTTGTTATTCGAACATCAAAAGATGAAACCATTAACAATTTGATTGATGGTGTATTTGTCGGAAAGATATATATAGAAAGAAAACTGTATACAGACTGCAAGTGGAAAGAGGATTTGTATTTTTCTCATGTGTTGAAAAAAGGCTGTTTTGAGCTTGCTACTTTTTTGATTGATGAGATAGATAAAGTCCCTGACGAATTTAAAGATACTGCAATTAAAATGTCCAGATATTTTGAAATATCGTATATTGAACCGAGGGTTAAAACAACAAAATACAAATTGACAAAGGTATCCGAACCAGTACTTGCGGTGTCAGATTTTAATTTTAAGTTGGCTGTTATACAGGTGCTTATGTATGAAAAAAATTTATTACATCCGAAATTTGACATTTATGAATTTGCTAAGGAATACGACAAGAGAGAAATTGATGTTGATGATGAGGGATATGAGCCGATAAAAGAAGTGGTTAGCTGGTTCAAAAGGCTTCAGATTCCGGCAAGGCTTGCCAGTGAAATTACAGAAATCATTATGGATGGCGGTAATGATATCTATCATCAGATTATTCCGCTTTGGGATGGCGAAGATGATTATTTTGATATAAAGAAAATAACATCAGAGGACTTGTGCCAGTTTAAGAATTTGAAGAAAATGAGAATAATGTCCTCGAAGTTCAGGGATTTGGCTAAGGTGCTAAATGAAAATGGAATCGAAGCTGAGACATTGTAGGGAATTAAATATTTATTTTTGTTTAGAAGACCATAGAAATTATAATGTGAAAGCAAGTTTGATCCGCCGCAGGTGACTATGATCAAGTTGATGCCGCTGGTTGGAAGCGTGTAGAAGAATAAGTCGTTTCTCACGGCTTTAGACGAATAACTGCCTATATTCCGCAAGCACAAATCAGCTGGGCTGTCAATTCGCAAATGGCAGTCGGCTTTTCTGCCGCCTGATAGTACTGCTGCATGACTTTGCGAACACCATGGACGACCCGTAGCATACCAGTATAGGATTTCATACTGTTTTGCAGCAGGGCAGCGGTCAGCTGCATTTGTACCATTTCGGATTGCAGCAGATGTTCCTGATAGCAGTTGTGTAGAGAAATCGTATCGCAGTCCGGAAAGTGTTCGCCGAACAAACTGCCTTGTATAATATATGCCTGCTTTCGTTCTGGCAAAAGCAGCTGAACGGGCAAGGTGTCTGCCTGTAGAGGATGGGTACAGAGAATGCTGTGCCAGCCTTTGCGAACGGCTTCCAAAGAAAATCGTTCCAGCAGACAACCGCCGGCGGTATACCAGGGATCAAGCAGGACAGTTGTATTCCAGTCCGCAGGCAGTGGCTGCATGAGAATGCCCTCAGGGGTACTGCCTTGTAGTTGCCGCACTTGCAGTATGCCAGTTTCATGGGGGTGTTCTGGCAGAGAGAGAACCGGCAGGACATCTGAACGAACCGCAGGCTCTGTGATTGTGCAGAAATGAGAAAATGCCTGTTCTGCGGCAGTTTGCAGTAGAATCGCCTGTTCGCTGTTCTCTTGCAGTTCTGCAAAACTATAACGAATGGCTTCTGCGTGGGTACACAGAACATTGCGGTCATAGCAGCGGTGTAATGAAATATGACGGGTATCCAGTTCCGGACAACCTAGGCGAGGGAGCAAGGTAAGCAAATCGGCATCCAGAAACACCTGTTTTTGGGTAGGGAAGTACAGGCAGCACAGCGATTGTGCGTGGTAGAACTGTTGTTGTTCTATTTCTGGCAGTGCAGTTGCAACCGCTTGCAGCAGCCGCTCTTTTAGGGCAGCAGTGCCGCCATGTAATAGGAAAAAGGAAGCCTCTGTTTCAGAAAGACGAAGCGGCATGGTATCATCGAAAAAAAAAGAAAGCGGCTGCATGAAATAACTCCCTCCATAGTGTGATTGTTGTTATTTTATGCAAAGCCGCTTTGAAAAGTGTTTGTCTATTAGGTTTTTTTAATCATTCTGTTTACAGAACCGCTGCGATTGCAAGCACCAGGTCGGCAACTCGTTTTGCAGCAATTTTTTCAAACTGGTCGAAAGACATAGTGCCTTCATCATCTGCATTGTCAGAAATGCAGCGAATGCTGACGAATGGCACTTGATTTAGGTAGGCACAGTGTCCCACAGCAGAACTTTCCATATCCACTGCCATGGGATGCAGGCGTTCCTGAATGGACTGCTTGACTGCGTTGTCAGAGATAAAGGCTTCGCCGGAGACAATGCGTCCGAAATGGTGTGTCATACCGAGTTTATCACAGGTTTCCGCCGCTGTTTGCATCAGCGTTTTGTCGGCTGGATAAATGCCGCAGTATGGCGGATAATCCTGTAAGAAGTGCAAGTCAAGATCATGGGGTAAAACAGAATCAGAAATGACAATATCACAAACCTTTACATCTGAATGCATCCCACCGGCAATGCCGGCATTGATGACTGCATCTGGTTGAAAGGTATCAATCATTGCCTGTGTGCAGACCGCAGCATTGACTTTTGCAATGCCGCTGCAAACGTGAATGACTTGGGTACCGTTTTCGAGTGCGTTCACATAGTAGTCAAACCCAGCTTTTTTGACAATTTTGGAATGGGGAAGAGCTGCCCGAATGTCTGCTAATTCAGAGGGCATAGCACCGATGATTGCAATTTTTTTGTTCATAGGGAATCGTTCCTTTCGTTGAAATCCAATATAGTATAGCATATTTATGGGAAAATTGCAAGAAAAGTTGTCGTACAAACAGCATAAAAATGCAATTGGATATACATTTGGAGTATATTGGGAGATTATGATTTGGAGTGTATTTTATGTGGTGGAAGATTTATGAATCCCTGAATTTATTCGGCGGAACTTTAAATTTTATCGGGGATGACCTTGAAGATATGATAGAAATTCGCTATCCGGATGGTATGCTGATTGATGTCGGGAAATATGACGATATCTATTGTATCATAGTTGTTTTGTCAGATGATCGAGATGGGTGGCAAAATTTGTTGTTGGAGCTACCTGTGACGGATAAAAAAGACCTGTATCGTCGAATACAAGAGACAATTATAAGATTTCGTAATTGCTAAATGTTGATGTTGCTTTACAATCCATATTTTATTTCATTGAGAAAAAGCCGTTCTGTTTCAATCGCAGAACGGCTTTTTGCTTGGGAAAAGCAGTTACTTTTTTGCGGGATATGGCTGCTTTTCGTTAGTCAGTCCAACCAGATAATCCAGGCTGACATGATAAAAAAGGGCTAATTTGACGGCAAGATGCAGCGGTAGTTCTCGTTCCATGCGTTCATATTTGGAATAGAGAGACTGATCGCACATCAGGTAAGCAGAGATCTGTTTTTGCGTCAAATCATGATCTTCCCGTAGATCACGGATTCGTAATTGCATAGCATCACCCTTTTTTATTATATAATAGTACAAATAGTCCTATTGTGATAATGGACAGATAGTCCTACCCTATACAAGGAAAGTTTGTGAAATTTGCGAATTGAAAAATAGGACTATTTGTCCTATAATAGAAGAAGAAAGAAAAAGACAGCGTTTTTCAGAAAAAATAGGAAAAGAGATGGGGTGAATTAAAATGGAAATTATGAACATTATAATACTTTTGATTTTTGTAGTAGTCGGAATTGTACTTTACTTTCTTCCGACTGAGATTGCCTATATGAGAGGAAGAATCAATAAAGGTGCGATTTTTTGTTTGAATCTTTTTCTTGGATGGACTTTTGTTGGATGGGTTGTTGCAATGGTATGGGCAGTAAAGGAGTCAGGAAACGGTGCAGAATAATCAATCATTGCAAGTGGGGATTGTTTTTTCTGGTGGTATGGCAAAAGGTTCTTATGAAATTGGTGTAATGAAGGCTTTTCAAAAACAGGAAAAGTTGCAGATTGCAGCGATTTCAGCTGCTTCGATTGGAACGCTGAATGCATATGCGTGGTTATGTGGTAAAATATCAGATGCGGAACAAATTTGGAAGAGCGTTTATGCTGAAACGATGGGGAAATCCTATCGAACATTGATTAAAAACAGGGGCATTTATGATTATATTGACATTATTTGTAAGGAAACGGATTTTCTTTCCGCTCCGCTCTATACGGTTTGTACATCACCTAGTACATTTCAGCCATGTTATATTTTGTTGAATGAATTAGAATATGAAAAAAGAAAAGAATTTTTGAAGGCAAGTATTACGATGTTTCCGGTTATGCCAGCCCATATCATTAATCATGTTTCCTATTATGATGGTGCTGTAATGGATAATACACCGTTTCTACCATTGAAAGAATATGAATTTGATTGTGTTGTTGTGGTACAATTTGATCATTATCAGTCGCCAGAGTGGGTGCAGCAGTTTTCCTGTCCGCTCTTTTTTCTGAATCCACAAAAAGAATGTAAGTGGAAGGATAGCTTTCGTCTGGAAGCATCCGTGATTACAGAAATGATTTCCTGTGGATTTACTGCTGGAGAACATTTATTTTCCATGTTGGCTGCACAAGAAAGAAAAAAAGAATGTCTACAAATTTTGGCATCACAATATAATTTAAAAACAGAGGGGAAGGATTTTAATGGTGATCATGTGATTCGAAAATTGAATCAACTATATCAGAGAAAATATAAAAATAAAACCGGATTGTTTTGAAACACTTGAAAGAACAATCCGGTTTTGTATTATCAATGATATTATAAAATTCTGTATACCATTATTTCACTATGAAATTCGATTTTATTTTTATTTATCATAATTTAAATAATTATGTTATACAAAGCTTCTTACTCATTTGTTGTTTTTGTATAAACAGCAGTAGGGAATTAAAATCCATATTCGGCTATACGTTTCTGAACACTTTCGCTGACTTCCTTATCTTTTAAAGCAGAAACACAATGATAGAGTTCATCTGATAATTCCTTTAGGGAGCATTCTTTTATCTTGCACCATGAATTGAGAACTTGCAGTGCCATGTTACGATTGTTTATCACAGGGGATTTTAAACCAAGCATGACAAAGTCAATTCCGCACAGAGGATATGGTTTCAGTTCCTGAATCACACATAATAGTTTTGTATAATTTTCATATTCTTTTCCTAATCCGCTGTTATCTTTTGGATCGGAAACCATTTCATCCATCGGTAGTTTCGTTTTGAATAAATTCAGAACTTTTTCTCTATAATCACTATTTTTAAGAAGATACCTGCAATTATGCCAACCATTCTCAAAGTTCTCTATCATATGCTGGTATAGTGGTTCCGTATAATCCATATTCAGATATTTTGCCAAATCAACTCCCTGTCCTTTATGCAACGAATCAATAATCACCTTTTCAGTCTCATCAGAATGTAAGATCTTTTTACATAATGTGCCTGTCTCTTATACA
>DYCW01000244.1 GCA_019417865.1 Ruminococcus sp.
ATATTAAGACGCTGCCGGTGCTGTGCCTGCTGGTGGCTCCAGCATTTCGCCTTCCCCAAAGTCTGGCTTCTCACCATCTGCAAAATCCGGCTTTTGTCCGCCGTCGGGATGCATGTCGCCACCGTTGCCAAATCTGCCCTGCGAAAAGCCACCCTGCTCGGTGCCATCTGTCAAGGCAAATCCTTCCGCTGCTGTACCACCGGAAACGGTTCCATCTGTCGCAGTGTTGTCCTCAGAAAGTGTGCCCTGATACGTACCGCCAAGAATCAACTGACAATTCTCCATCTGTTCCCCATAATATACAACATCCGAAACCGCTTTCTCTGTCTGCATTCCCATCAACACATTGCCGTCTGCATCACAAACCGCAATGAAATCGCCTGCCTGTGCCTGTACATTGGTCGTGCAGTAATGGGGCGTGGACGGATATTCCATCATACCACGGTTGGAAAGTGCCAGAATAGAACCGCCGGACATCGTCATATCTGTTTCAAAATCAATTGCACCGTCTCCGCCGCTCACTGGACCGGATACCCAAACCGTACCGCCGGTCATAGTGATACTGCCGTTGGAATCTATCCCATCCCCTTCCGCACAAACATAGAGACTGCCGCCGGAAATGGTCAGATTGTGACTTTCTGCTTCGCTGGTATCTGTTGCAGTCGTGGTATCCTCCTGCTGCATGGGGAATCCCATCGCTGCCGTACCACCGCCGGTATTCAAGCCGTCATCCGTCGCCTGTAAAATCCGAATCGTACCGCCACTGATTTCCATATCCGATTTGGACTCTATGCCCTCTGTTGCCTGTTCAATGGTAATGGAACCATCCGAAATCGTTAAAACGCCATGACTGCTGATGCCCTTTGCCTTGGAGGAATTTAGCTGCAAGGTACCACCTGAGCAGAAGAAACTACCGGTACTGTGCAAACAGTGATCTGTAGAAGAAACTTGTACCGTACCGCCGGTCATGGTCAGCATACCACCAGCTTTTACACCTTTGCTGCTGGCACTCTCTATTTCTGTTGTATCAGTTTCAGCAGCTGCATTGTCATCGTTATCTGTGATTTCATTTGCCATCTGATGAACCGTCGCTTCTGCCGAGGAAAGTTCTGATTCCTGCTGCATTGGTGCATTGCCGTCAAATCGTCCGCCACCTTGGAATTGTCCACCGCCAAATCCGCCGCCAGCAGGCATTTCCTCTGTGTCACTTGTTGCAATTTCACCCGTTGTTGTGATATGCAGTTCGCCGCCGTCTATCCAGCAGTCTGTCTCTGCCTGCATACCATCTCCTTCTGCGGTAACGGTAACCATACCGCCGCTCACCGCAATCCAGCCCCGTTCTGGATCATCTGCCTCGGTTGCCTTCAAGCCGTCATTTCCGGCGATTACGGTTATATTGCCGCCACAAATTCCAATACTGTCTTTGCCTTTGATCCCATTGTTCGCTGCATTGACCTGCATCGTACCACCTGTTATTTTCAAATCATTCCGGCAGACGATACCGTTTGCTGCCACACCA
>DYCW01000245.1 GCA_019417865.1 Ruminococcus sp.
TGACTTCTCATCTAAAAATTTTTATTTTTATGTATACTGTAATTTGATCATACTTTTTGTTCTATATTTTAGACGTAAAATTAATTGCATTTTTTGAATCATACTATATTTTTATTGCATGTTAATAAAAAGCCAGCTATTCTATAATATAAGAACAACTGGCCTTAAATACAAAATCATTGGTCTATTTGGCAGCCTGATAGCCCAATTTAAATGCTTTTAGATTCATTTCCAAAAATTTTGCCGGAACCGTATTTCGAATAGTTTCTAACCACTTTTCATATGGAATTTCTGTAGACTTTGCCATGACACCAATCAAAACAACATTAACTGTTTTCTGACTTCCAGCTTCGATTGCCAGCTGCAAAGCATCCACTGCTGTAAGATCACAAACCTGCTCCAGCTTTTCACAAATTTGTTCTGGATAAGTCATCGCACCAGTAATTACTGGAATCGGATCAATTTCTTGTGTATTGACAATCATCTTACCATCTTTTTTGAGGTAGGGAAGTGCACGGTATGCTTCTAATGATTCAAACGCCAGAATCACGTCTGCCATACCTTTATCAATTACTGGAGAATATACTTTTTCTCCATATTTCACATATGTTACAACACTTCCGCCACGTTGACTCATACCATGTACTTCAGAAACTTTGACATCATATCCAGAATCAATGACGGCATTGCCTAAAATCCGGCTTGCGAGCAGTGTACCTTGTCCGCCAACGCCAACAATCATAATTTGTTTTGTCATTGTGCATCCTCCTTCTTGATACAACCAAACGGACATACATTGAGGCAAAGCCCACAACCATTGCACTGTGTCGGGTGAATAGTTGGCTTTATGCCATCAAATGAAATGGCTGGACAACCAAGCTGCATACAAACTTTACATTTCTTGCAGTCTTCCCCAATTTTACAAAGCCCTGTATATTTTACGGTTTTCAGCAAAGCACATGGTCTCTGTGCAATAATAACAGATGGTTCTTCTGCTGCTACTTCCTGCTTAACCACCGTTTCAAACTGATTCACATCAAATGGGTCTACAACTGTTACCCGTTCTACACCAACAGATTTACACAGTGTTAGTAAGTTAACTTGTTTTGTGACTTCCTTTCGAATCGTATAACCAGTTGTTGGATTGTCTTGATGACCTGTCATACCTGTAATGGAATTGTCCAAAATGATAATCGTATTAATTCCTTTATTATAAACAATATCAATTAAACCTGTGATACCAGAATGAATAAATGTAGAGTCACCGATGACAGATACTGTTTTTTTAGCGAATTCATTTCCTCTTGCTTTTGCCATACCCATTGCCACACCAATAGATGCCCCCATACAAATGGTAGTATCCATGCTGTTTAACGGTGCAACAGCCCCCAATGTGTAACAACCAATGTCACCAGAAACATGTAACTTCAACTTATGCAATACATAAAATACGCCTCTATGTGGACATCCTGCACACATTACTGGTGGACGAACTGGAATGATTTCTTGTGGTACGTTATAATCTGGCTCTGCTTCGTTTAGAACCACGCTGCGAATCTGATGTGGCGTATATTCACCAAGCAAAGAAAACGCAGACTTTCCAATGACAGAGATGCCCAAGTTACGGCAATGTTTCTCAATGAAAGGATCCAATTCTTCAATCACATAAATAATCTCATGCTTTTCTGCAAAGTCTAATAGTAACTTTTTTGGCATGGGATAAATCATACCAAGTTTTAAATAATCTGCTTGATCACCCAGTGCCTCTCGTGCATACATATAAGTGATACCGGCTGAAATAATGCCGATTTTACTACCATTTTCTTCTACCCGGTTGATTGGGCAAGTTTCGGCATATTCTGTCAGTTTTTGCATTCGTTCCTCTACTACAGTGTGTCGTTTAATCGCATTTGCCGGCATCATGACATATTTTGCAGCATTCTTTTCATATGGCTTTAGTTCTGCATTTTTTCGATCTTCCAATTCTACCAGGCTTTGTGAATGGGAAACTCTGGTGGATAGACGTAGAAATGCAGGCGTATCAAACTGCTCGCTGATTGTATAGGCCAACTTTGTAAACTCTTTGCACTCCGCAGAATCGGATGGTTCCAGCATTGGCATTTTTGCAGATTCTGCATAGTGCCTAGAATCCTGCTCATTCTGAGAAGAATGCATTCCTTGGTCATCGGCTACACAAAACAATAAACCGCCATTTACACCGGTATAGCTAACAGTAAATACAGGGTCAGCCATGACATTCAAGCCAACATGTTTCATGCAGGACATGGCACGAGCACCACCTATAGAAGCTCCAATAGCAACTTCTGCTGCTACTTTTTCATTTGGAGCCCATTCCGCATAGATTTCATCATACTGTACAATTTGTTCTGTAATTTCGGTGCTTGGTGTTCCGGGATATGAAGAAACGACTTGTACGCCAGCTTCGTAAGCCCCCCTTGCCACAGCAGCATTGCCAAGCAATAGTTTTTTCATGATTTTCATCCTTTCGTTTTTAATTCACACCAGTTTCTTTTGCAACCAGATTTTCTACACAATAGCGTTTCCGCAGTTTTGGCTTCTCAATTTTACCGGTTGGATTCCGTGGAACATCGGCAAAAATGATTTTTCTCGGCCGTTTATAGCGGGGAAGTGCCATACAAAATTCTTGTAATTGTTCTTCTGTCAATGTTTCATTCGGTTTTACCTCTACGATAGCGGCTGTAATTTCACCAAGCCGATCATCCGGTAAGCCAATTACAGCAACGTCCTTTATGGCATTATGTTGCCGTAAAAAGTCTTCAATCTGTACTGGATAAATGTTCTCACCACCTGTGATAATAACATCCTTTTTTCGGTCTACTAAATAAATAAATCCATCCTCGTCCTCCTGTGCCATATCTCCAGTGAAAAGCCAACCATCTTGTAAAACTTCGTTTGTTGCTTTTTCATCTCGATAATAGCATTTCATGACCCCTGGACCCTTTACTGCTAGTTCTCCTACCTCACCACGCTGTACAATATTACGGTTTATATCTACAATTTTAACCTCCCAACCATAGCCAGCTTTTCCAATAGCACCGACCTTATTGGAATTTTCCACTCCAAGGTGTACACAACCGGGACCAATGGACTCACTCAAACCATAGTTTGTGTCATACGCATGATTTGGGAAATATTCTTTCCAACGCTTTACGAGGGAGGGTGGAACTGGCTGAGCACCAATATGCATCAATCTCCATTGAGATAAATTATAATCCTGTAAATTCAAATCTTTTCTATCCAAAGCATCTAACAAATCCTGTGCCCACGGTACTAGCAACCAAACAATTGTACACTGTTCCTCAGAAACTGTTTTCAGAATCCATTCTGGTTTGACTCCACGCAGTAAAACAGCTTTTCCACCAGTCAGCAATGAACCAAACCAGTGCATTTTTGCACCTGTATGATATAACGGTGGAATACACAGAAAAACATCTTCCTTGGTTTGAGCATGATGCCGCTGTTCCACCTGTGCTGCATGGCTAAGGCTTCTATGGGTATGTAAAATGGCTTTTGGAAAACCAGTTGTACCAGATGAAAAATAAATCGCAGCATCATCCTCTTCTGTCAACAAAACATCTGGATTTTTAGAGGTGCAGAATTGTGTTAGTTTGTCATAGCTTTCTGCAAATGTTGGACAATCTTTTCCAACATAAAGCATACTCCGTAAACGTGGCATGCAGTCACAGATTTCTTCTACTCGACCAGTAAACTCCGGTCCAAAAACCAGAAAATCCGCCTCTGCAAGAGAAAGACAATAATGGATTTCCTCAGCAGTATAGCGATAATTCAATGGTACTGCAAGTGCACCAGTTTTTAGAATACCAAAATAAATTGGCAGCCACTCCAGGCAATTCATTAGCAAAATAGCAACCTTTTCACCTTTTCGGATGCCTCTGGATAGCAGGAAATTGGCGAAACGATTCGCCTGGCGGTTAAAATCTTCCCATGTGATTTCTCTCCGTATACTCTGTACAGTGCCGGATTCAATCAGTGCATATTCTTTCCATGTCAACCGACCTTGTGCAGTCGGTGGTGGTGTAATTTCCACCAAACTGACGTCATTTGCATATTTTTCTGCATTCTGTCTCAACAATTCTGTGATTGGCATTCTTTCCATTCCTTTCTATTTTGTTTGCACTCGCATTCTCTGTAAAATACAGTGGCGTGGCAAACCATCTTTTTTATTATAGCACAATCTATTCAAAAAGACAATATAAAATCCAAAAAAACTGCAAAATTTGTGAGGAGTTCAGTAATTTCTCATATGAAAAATAGTCTCCCATTTATTTCCAAAAACTTGACTTTACAGTATGAATATGATACAATAAGAAAGGTCGTTCGACAACGAATGCAAGTATTGCTGGAGTGTTTGTATGTTTGTTGCTTGTAAAAATGTCTTTGTCGTATATGGAGGGCTGCATTTATGGATATATTGTATATTGTCGTACCATGTTATAATGAAGAGGAAGTTCTTCCAGAAACGGCAAAACAACTTCACCTAAAAATGAAGCAGTTGATTCAAAATAAAAAAATTAGTCCGAAAAGCAGAATTGTTTTTGTAAATGATGGCTCAAAAGATAAAACATGGTCAATCATTTCTATGCTGCATAAAGAAAATCCGCTTTTTCAAGGAATATTGCTTTCTCGTAATCGTGGTCATCAAAATGCATTGCTTGCGGGCTTAATGACGGTTAAGTCATATTGTGATATGATAATTTCTATGGATGCGGATTTGCAAGATGATATTGATGCAGTAGATGAAATGCTGCGG
>DYCW01000246.1 GCA_019417865.1 Ruminococcus sp.
GCAGCGTCAGATGTGTATAAGAGACAGTTCAAAATCTGCTGCCGGTTGGCGTGGGATTAGAGCCGGAAATCTGGGTGGATGAACGGTTTCAGTATTGTGCAGCAGGAGAGGAGCAAAGTCCGGATTGGGATGGAACGGGGTACAATGAACCGACCGCCGGACTGGGCAGTTATGTAATTTGGAAAGGAGAAACGACATGAGTACCATATTTTCAAAGCCCATGTTCTGGGGCGATCAGAATTGCATCCAGCCGACAGAAATTGCCAATATCGGTTATGCAGCGGGTGACAATCCAGCGGCGGAACATGAAAACTATTTTCGGCATCAGACGTATTTGTGTTTGCAGGAATTGCAGAAAACGGTCAATACGCTGGAGGCGGAAACCGTTGCAGAAGCCGGATTGTGCGGAGAGAATGTGTTCTATTTACTGCGGAAAGACGGCACTATGACCATATCCGGTACAGGGAGTGTACGAGATCATGCATTTCTTAATCGGGAAGATATTACGGAAGTGGAAATTCATATTGGCGGGTCGCTGGGGGACGGCAGTATTCCGAATAATGGCGGTGTGTTTGCCGGCTGTCATAATTTGAATCGAGTGTCTGTGAATTGCAGTGCAATTGGGGATTTTGCATTCTTACAGTGTGCAAAATTGAGCTATCTTGCGATTGGAAACCAGGTTTCTAAAATTGGTTCGCTTATTTTTGAATTTGCAGCCACCGCTGTAAACAGCACGATTGTCGAATATGCCGGAACGATGGAAGAGTGGAATGCCATTCAAAAGAATGCAGATTGGGCGGAGGATGGCAACCTTTACAAAAATCAAGTTTCCTGCACGGATGGAACCGTGTCCATTGCATAAAGAGGTGAGAGTATGTTATTACTGCAAAAACAGGGACGCAGAGAGATTGACACGACACCAATTACCAATCTATATGCGGTCGGGGAGTGTCATCCGGAACCGTTACAGATTGTGCTGGAACGGTTTGTCGGAGAGGCGGATTTGGCGGCATGGCAGTTTCGTGTCTATGGTGTCAATGCAGCGAAAGAGCCAGTTTATCAGGATATTCTGCTGCACGAAACGCATGAGGAAACCATTTGTCTGTGTTGGAAAATCGACCGAACCTTTACGGCATTTGCTGGTGTGTTGCATCTGGAGTTGCACGCTTTGTCCGCAGATACGGAAAGCTGTTTGCACTATCGCATGGACGATATTTGGATTCGACCTTCTGTCTGGGGTGTAGGCTTGCCGCTGACAGCAAGAATGCAGGAAATTTACTGCCAGATGCAGAAGTTGTGTCACGATGCCACATTGTTATCGCTGCATTTGCCACAGATTTCAGACACTGGAACGTGGTTGTTGTATGACAAAAATACTGCGGATTATGTGGATACTGGTATTTTTGCAAAAGGGGACACCGGTGCACAAGGCGAAAAAGGAGAAAAAGGGGATGCTGGTACAGATGGCGTCAACGGAGCAGACGGTTTTTCCCCAACAATAACCGTTGAGCAAACGGAAACCGGAGCCATCCTTTCCATTACGGACAGAGTTGGCACGACCGTGGCAGTCATTGCGAACGGAAAAGATGGAGAAAAAGGAGATACTGGAACGGATGGGTTTTCTCCGACTGTAACCGTTGAACAGACCGAAACAGGGGCAACGATTACAGCTACCGATAAAAATGGAACCACTTCCGCAGAAATCAAAAATGGAAAGGACGGCATACCGGCTGACCTTTCCGCCTACGCCAAGAAAACAGAGGTTGCACAAGCGATCGAGTACGCCCACACGCACGAAAACAAGGCTACACTAGACAAAATTACCGCTGCAAAGTTTAATGACTGGGAAACCGCCGTGCAGCAAATCG
>DYCW01000247.1 GCA_019417865.1 Ruminococcus sp.
GTGTATAAGAGACAGGATAAATATTTCCTTATACCGCACTTTGAGAAAATGCTCTATGACAATGCTTTGCTGATAATGGCATATTCGGCGGTTTACAGCATGACGCAAAAGAAACTTTATCTTGATACAGCGGAGAAAACAGCGGAGTATATTCTTCGTGAAATGACCTTTCCGGACGGCGGATTTTACAGTGCACAGGATGCCGACAGTGAGGGTGTGGAGGGAAAATATTATACTTTCACGCTGCAAGAAATCATGGACATTCTGGGAGAAGAGAAGGGAAAGCAGTTTGCACATACTTTCGATATTACCGCAAGCGGCAACTTTGAGGGTGTGAATATTCCCAATCTACTGAAAAGCAATGCTCTGGAGTCTGATTTCAGTGAGGAGATACAAAAGCTTTACGATTACCGGAAAAAGCGTACTAAACTTCATCTGGACAATAAAATTCTGCTGTCATGGAATGCTTTGATGATAGCGGCATTATCTATGCTTTACAGAGTATCACACAAGGAAAAATATTTGCAGGCGGCAAAAAATGCAGAAAGATTCATCGAACAGAATTTATGTAATAGCTTACAGCTTTTCACAAGCTGGCGTGACGGAAAACGTTCTGAAAAAAGCTTTTTGGACGACTATGCCTTCTATATCGCATCGCTGATGGAACTCTATAATTCCACACTGAACAAAGCTTATCTGGAAAAGGCGGAACAATTCTGTGATGAAGCAGTCAGACGATTTACAGACTGTCAAAATGGTGGATTTTACCTCTGCGAGGCTGACCATACAGAACTTTTCATGAATCACAAGGAAACCTATGACGGAGCCATTCCAAGCGGAAACGCTGTCATGGCATACAACTTTGTCCGGCTGTATCAGCTGACGGAGGAAGAAAAGTATTGCACCCTTGCAGAGCAGCAGTTGGCATTTCTGGCTACACAGGTGCAGGATTATCCGGCAGGACACAGTATGTTTTTGCTGGCGAAGCTGCTGCACGAAAATCCACCGGAGCATATTGTAATTGCGATGAAACAGGATTCGGACTTGCAGGAAATACAAAAACAGCTCCCGTTTCTGGCAAATATATCGGTTGTTCGGAACAGTATCGATTACCCTTTGAAAGATGATAAAGTGACCTATTATGTCTGCAAAAACCACGTTTGTATGCCGCCCACAAATTGTCTTATATAAAACCCAAACGCTCACTGCGGCAATGTGCCATAGTGAGCGTTTGTTGGTAAGTGAAAAAGTTCCATAGTTCAAAGAAAAGTGGATTCCTACATATCATGATACTTTTTTCGCATTTTCACAATAAAAATATAGTTATCATCATCACCATAATTTCAGCAACGACTATGGAAATTCAGAGTGAAAATAAACTTTGCATAATCTGCTATGATCGGTACAATTTCTTTGATTTGGGTTTGGGTAGTGTTGATGCAAAGGTCATAGTTCTGTTTGTCACTCCATGTCATATCTGTGTAGAAGTTATAGTATCTTGCACGGTTTTTGTCAATGTTAAGAATATGCCGTGCCAGTTCCTTGTCAGACATCTGCTCCTGCGAAGAGGCTTTTTCTCTGCACCGTTTCATTTTGCTTTCCATATCTGCATAGACAAAAATACGGAAAGGTTTTTCGCCACGCAGAATATAATCTGCACATCGTCCGACAATGACGCAGTCCGACTTCCCTGCCATTTCTCGGATGATACGGCTTTGCTCCTGATAAATGGACTGGCTTTGCAGTATCATGGGATTGACTGCGGGAGAAAACCTTGTTCCGATATGAATGGGAAAGGGCGTAATGGGTCTGTGCTCCACAATTTGGTGTACATATTCCTCAGAAAACTCAGTCCGCTTTGCTATTTCGGAAATAACCTCCTGATCATAATAGGCAATTTTAAGTTCTTCCGCCAGACGGCAGCCAAGCTCTCTGCCACCGCTTCCGAACTCACGTCCGATAGTAATAATCTGTTTCATTTTGCAATTTTCCTTTCTATGGGTAATTGTTTGGTATAACGAATCATCAGTATGACAACAAAAGCTGCGATAATCAGTTCTGTTATTGGCATGGCAAACCAGATTGCATTTGCTCCGGCAATGACAGGCAGAATAAAAATCAGAATGCCACTGAGTACAAGTCCTCTTGCGACGGAAATGAGAAATGCCGCAGTGGGTTTCATCAATGCCTGGAAATAGTAGGTGGAGAAAACATTCAGCGGCAGTAAAAGAAAGGATATGCCGTAGCTGCGGATAATATTTGGTGCGATTTCAAGAATTTCCTCCGTAGGCGTCATAAAGATACGGACATACAGCATCGGTGCTGCAAGGCTGAGAACCGTCCAGACAATGCTGAAAAATGCAGCCGTTCCCAAAGCATAGTGCAGTGTCTGCTTAATTCTTCCACCGAGTTTTGCACCCAGATTCATGGATATAATGGGTTGTGCTGCCTGTCCCACGCTGTATGCACAGCACTGTACAAAGGAGCTGATATTGACAATGATGCCGTAAACCGCAAGTGCATTTGTTCCAAGATATTTCAATATCTGACGATTGAACAGGACAGTCAGAATCCCGACCGCCACATCAATAAAAAAGGTAGAAAAGCCGGTGACAAAGATATCTTTCAGCTTCTTGAGAAAGCCGTCTGGTTTTACAAAATGCAGTGTATGGCGTTTTGTGAAAAAGTGGGTCAGCATGATAACAAAGGAAAGTACAGAGCCGATTGCAGTTGCAAGTCCTGCACCGATCATTCCCATATCACATACAAAGATAAAAATGTAGTCACCGACAATGTTGAAAATACCGCCGGAAAGGACCCCTGCTGTGGCAAGCACAGGATTCTGGTCGTTTCGCAGAAATGCTGCAAGCATCTGATTGAACAGAAAGAACGGAATCGCAAATTTGATCGGAACAATGTAACGTCTAGCGAGGGGCAGCAGATTTTCCTTTGCACCGAACAGCAAAAGCAGCTGCTTATCAAAGAAAATGAACACGATCCAGGAAAGCACCGCAAGAATGACTGCCCCTATCACTGCCGTTGTAAAGTATGCATTTGCCTGTTTTTCGTTTCCGTTTGATTTTCCTTTGATATTGCTGAAAAGAACAGAGCCGCCGCTTCCCATGAGCAATCCCATACTGTAGAGAATGTTCCAGATAGGTGCAACTACTGCCAGTGCTGCGGTGCCGTCCGGTCCCCGATACTGTCCCACCATGGCTGTATCTGCAATGGCATAAACGGAAGTAATGAGTGCACTTCCGAAAGCTGCACCCAGATACTTGAAATAGATTGGTTTGATTTTTCCGTGTAAAAAATCCATATTGCAAAACCTCCTTACAAATAAAAATGCACCCGATTACATAACCGAGCACACCCGACATCTTTCTCGACATTGCAGTTACGACTGCAAGTCCTCCGATGACCGTACATATTTTCTCTCAGGCAAACAAAAAAGCCGGATAAAGAACAGACATCTCAGCCTGTAGCCTTATCCAGCTTATCATTTCTTTTGAATGATTCGCCCTCCGAGCAAGCGTGATTATTATACCACATGGAAAAGCATTTGTCAAGGAGTAATTTCAATTTTTTTGCTTTAACATATTCGTCTCGATTTTCTTTACCATTGTGCTTTTTTCTGAAAAGTGTGGTATAATGGTTTAAGTACATAAACCTATGAACGGAGGTACCGTATGAATCAGTGTGCAGAAGGACGACAGGCACTTGCAAATGAATTTCTGGAATGCAGAAAAGCTATCATTGCACTGGGCGATGAAACAAGGCAAAGCATTATCATGACGCTGTTGCAAAGCGAAAAGGTCGGACTTCGTGTAGGTGAGATCACCGAAAAAACGCACCTGTCACGACCAGCAGTTTCTCATCATCTGCAAATTCTGAAAGATGCAAAAATTGTGGCAATGCGTCGGAAGGGTACGATGAATTTCTACTATATGAGTGCAGACGAAACAGAATGGAGCAAATTGAAAAGTCTGATAGATCATATTGATGAAATCATTCATTGTGCCTCAGCACAGAATTATCCGGACAATCACCTCGGAGAAGAAGAAAACTGAATATCTGTTGTAAAGGAGTTTTTTATATGGAAATCTATGAAGGTATCAAAAATCGTCACTCGGTCAGAAGTTATCTTGACAAGTCCATTCCTGCTGATATGATTTCTCAGCTTAGTGACGAAATCACAGAATGCAACAGGGAAGGTGGATTGCATATCCAGCTTGTGACGAATGAGCCAGAAGCGTTCAGCGGATTTATGGCACATTACGGAAAATTTAGTGGTGTAAGAAATTACATTGCACTTATCGGCAGAAAGACCTCTGATCTGGACGAGAAGTTGGGTTATTACGGAGAACGAATTGCCATCAAAGCACAGCAGCTTGGACTGAATACCTGCTGGGTGGCTATGACATTCAGTAGGAAAAAGAGTAAATGTATTGTAGACAAGGGAGAAAAGCTTGTATGCGTGCTTTCTTTGGGCTATGGACAGACGCAGGGCATTGCCCACAAAAGCAAGCCGATGGAGCAGCTTTGTACTGTTTCAGGAAAAATGCCCGACTGGTTCAGAAAAGGTATGGAGTGTGCTATGCTTGCACCGACTGCCATGAATCAGCAGAAATTTTTGTTCTCTCTGAATGGAGAAAATGTAACGGTAAAGTCCACGGGCGGATTTTATTCAAAAGTGGATCTGGGAATTGTACAGTATCATTTTGAAGTTGGAGCAGGAAGAAAGATATTTAGTACAGCCTCTCATGAGAATATATAATATATTTTTCAGCACTCTGCATAAATGCAGGGTGCATTTTTTGGTTATTATAGAGAAATACAAAAATAGTCCTTGACTTAGAGTGAACTCCAAGACTTATAATAAATGCAATGAAAAACATCAGGAGGTGATACCGTGACCATCAAGGAAGTCAGCGAAAAATTTGACATATCCCAGGATACACTGCGTTACTATGAGCGTATTGGGATGATACCGCCAGTTACCCGTACAGCAAGCGGAATCCGGGACTATCAGGAAACTGATCTGGGTTGGGTAGAGCTTGCCAAATGTATGCGTAGTGCCGGACTTCCAGTGGAAGCAATTATTGAATATGTAAAGCTGACACAGGAGGGAGATTCTACCATTCCGGCAAGATTGCAGCTTCTGACAGAGCAGAGGGAAACGCTTCTGGAGCAAAAAGCAAAGATAGATGCAACACTGGAACGATTGAATTATAAGATCGAACGATATGAAATTGCAGTCGAAACCGGTGTTCTGACATGGGAATAACTTTATCGATATAACGGAGGACTTATTTATGTTAGGAAATTTTACTTATTGTAATCCCACCAAAATTCATTTTGGAACAGATGCTTTGACACATCTGAGGGAGGAGCTTGCTAAATACGGCGAAACGATACTTCTGACTTACGGAGGCGGTTCTATCAAAAAATCCGGTCTGTATGATGAGGTAGTTCAGATTCTGAATGACTGTGGTAAGCAAATTGTGGAACTACCTGGCGTTATGCCAAATCCTACAGTAGAAAAGCTGTATGAGGGTTGCAAACTGGCAAGGGAAAATCATGTCGATCTGATTCTTGCCGTAGGTGGCGGCTCTGTGTGCGATTATGCAAAAGCACTCTCCGTCTCTGTGCATTGCAAGGAGGATCCATGGGAAAAGTATTATCTGAATTTTGAAGAACCGGACTGCGAGATCATTCCCGTTGGCTGCGTTCTGACAATGGTAGGTACCGGTTCTGAAATGAACGGTGGTGCGGTCATCACCAATCATGACACGAAACTGAAAATCGGTCATGTATTCGGAGAAGAAGTTTTCCCGAAATTCTCAATCCTGAATCCGGTTTATACATTTACACTTCCCAAATATCAGATGATTGCAGGATTTTATGATATTTTCAACCATATTACAGAGCAGTATTTTTCCGGTTCGGATGACTGCACTTCCGATTATGTCATGGAGGGACTGATGAAATCGCTGATACACAGCTCCCGTATTGCTGTGAATAATCCAAAGGACTATGAAGCAAGAAGCAATATTATGTGGATCGCTACCTGGGCACTGAATACCATGGTAGCCAAGGGAAAAGCCACTGACTGGATGGTACATATGCTTGGACAGTCTGTAGGTGCATATACCGATGCAACGCATGGCATGACACTTTCTGCCGTTTCCATGGCATATTATCGTTATATTCTGCCTTACGGTCTGCCAAAGTTCAGACGCTTTGCCATAAACGTATGGAATGTTTCGCCGGATGGCAAGACAGATGAAGAAATTGCCAATGAGGGCTTGTGTGCCATGGAATCCTGGATGAAGGAAATCGGACTTGTTATGCATATCAGCGAGCTTGGTGTCACAGAAGATATGCTGGAAGGTATTGCAAACGGTACATTCATTATGGAAGGCGGCTACAAGACACTAAATCATGAGGAAATCGTACAAATCTTGAAAGAAAGTATGTAATCATGAGGTGAGCAAATGAAAGTACTGATGATCAACGGTAGTCCTCACGCAAAGGGCAACACTTACACAGCTCTGCATGAGATGGAAAAGATATTTGCTGAAAACAGCGTAGAAACGGAGATCCTGCACATTGGCAATCAGGTGGTGAGAGGCTGCATTGCCTGCTATTCCTGTGTAAAAAATGGTAAATGTGTCTTTGATGATATCGTCAATGAAATTGCACCGAAGTTGGAAGCCTGCGACGGACTTGTGATTGGCAGTCCAGTGTATTATGCCTCTGCCAATGCAACTCTTATTGCATTTCTGGATCGACTGTTTTACAGCACACATTTTGATAAAACTATGAAAGTCGGTGCAAGTGTCGTGGCGGCAAGAAGAGGCGGTCTGTCTGCAACGTTTGACGAGCTGAACAAATTCTTTACCATTGCAGGTATGCCCATTGCGTCCAGCCAGTATTGGAACAGCATTCACGGCAGAGAACCGGGTGAGGCACAGCAAGATGCTGAGGGTTTGCAAACCATGCGGACACTGGCAAGGAACATGACTTTTCTGATGAAGAGTATTGCCCTTGGAAAGGAAGCATATGGTCTGCCAGAAAAAGAGCCTTTTCAGCGGACGAATTTTGTGAGATAACAAGAAAAAATTGAAAGGAGCATTTGAATATGGAATATACTGCATCAAATAAGAGGAATGTAATGATATGGGCAGGTGCAGGTCAGATTGGTATGGCAATTGCTCGCCGTGTAGGCTATGGAATGAAAATAATTGTTGGTGACAAGAATATAGAAAATGCTCAGGCTGCTGCAAAAATTATGAATGAAACAGGATTTGACGTTGTGCCAGTTAAAATGGATTTGTCATCAAGAGATTCTATACTTTCTATGATTGCAGAGGGACAGAAATACGGTGATATTAAAATGCTGGTGAATGCTGCTGGTGTGTCTCCCAGTCAGGCATCAATTGAAACCATACTGAAAGTTGATTTGTACGGAACGGCAGTTCTTCTTGAAGAGGTTGGAAAGGTTATTTGTGATGGTGGTGTCGGTGTTACCGTTTCCAGTCAGTCAGGATTTCGTATGCCTGCATTGACTGTTGAACAGGACGAACAGCTTGCCTGCATATCTGCTGATAAACTCTTAGACCTTGAATTTCTGCAAAAAGAAAATATCAGGGACACTCTTCACGCATATCAGCTTGCCAAACGATGCAACGAAAAACGTGTAATGGCACAATCGGTTGTGTGGGGCAGACGGGGTGCAAGACTGAATGCAGTTGCTCCTGGAATAATCGTTACACCACTGGCTATTGACGAATTCAACGGATCGAGAGGCAATTTTTATAAAAATATGTTTGCAAAATGCCCGGCAGGACGACCAGGAACGGCAGATGAAGTCGCAAATGTTGCGGAATTACTGATGAGTGACAGAGGTGCTTTTATTACAGGTTCTACATTTTTAATAGACGGCGGTGCAACAGCATCTTACTATTATGGAGATTTGAAGCCGAGAGAATAACATTTTATTGTATTCTAAAAAGGAGGAATTGTATCATGGTAAAACAAACAGCAGGCAGGGACAGTCTGGGAGATTTTGCACCGAAATTTGCGGAGCTGAACGATGATGTTCTATTCGGAGAGGTATGGTCAAGAGAGGATAAACTTTCTCTGAAAACCAGATCTGTTGTAACAATCACTGCACTGATCAGTAAGGGAATCGTGGATAATTCTCTGAAATTTCATCTTTCCACAGCACGGCAGAATGGTGTCACCAAAACAGAAATGGCGGAAATTCTGACCCATCTTGCATTTTATGCAGGCTGGCCTAACGCATGGGCAGCATTCCGCATGGCAAAGGAAGTCTATGCAGACGACTGCAAGCAGGAAGAACATGGCGGATTTTTTGGACAGGGTGAACCGAATACGGCGTTTGCAAAGTACTTCACCGGCAATTCCTATCTGAAACCGCTGACGAATCCAAAAGAAACTGTATTTATCGCCAATGTCACTTTTGAACCGAAATGCCGCAACAACTGGCATATTCATCACGCTGCAAAAGGTGGTGGACAGCTGCTGATCTGCGTAGACGGCGAAGGTTGGTATCAAGAGGAGGGGAAGCCTGCACAGAGTCTGAAACCCGGTGATGTAGTGACGATTCCGGCAGAAGTGAAGCACTGGCACGGTGCAAAGGCAGACAGCTGGTTCAGTCATCTGGCAGTGGAGTGTCCCGGCGAAAACACTTCCACCGAATGGCTGGAATCTGTTTTCGATGAAGCATACGAAAAACTGAAATGAGGAAGAACAAATGAAAAATATATTGATTATTTCGGCAAGTCCGAGAAAAGGCGGCAATTCTGACACACTCTGTGACCGTTTCGCACAGGGTGCTGAGGAAAGCGGGCACAAGGTAGAAAAAGTATTCCTTGCAGCAAAAAAAATTGGGTACTGTCGTGGCTGCGGTGTGTGCAATTCCACACACAAATGCGTACAGAAAGATGATATGGCAGAGATCCTTGACAAAATGGTTGAGGCAGATGTGATCGTACTGGCAACGCCGGTATATTTCTACTCCATGGATGGACAGATGAAAACCTTTATTGACCGTACAGTGCCAAGATATACAGAAATCAGTAACAAGGATTTCTATTTTATCATGACAGCAGCAGATACCCAAAAAGCAAATCTGGAACGGACAATGGAAGCGTTTCGTGGGTTTACGGAGGACTGTCTTGACGGTGCAAGAGCTGTCTCTTATACACATCTCCGAGC
>DYCW01000248.1 GCA_019417865.1 Ruminococcus sp.
CTCCCAGACTGCCGAACGGGCGGCTTGCTGATAGGGTCTTAATTCCATCAAGACACCCCCTTAAAAATTGCCGGGCTTCCAGTTCCCCTGCTGCGGATAAGCTGGATAGCTGTTCGGCTGCGGTGCATAAACCGGCTGTGCCTGTGCAAAATCGGTGGCAGACGGAACAGGATTTGCTGCATAGTTTTGTGGTGGAATCGCTGGCTGAGTAGATGCAGAAAGGGCAGGTTGGTCATAAGAGGGGTATAGTTTTTTGATTTTATTGGAGTAGCCTGTCTTTTCGTCTTCCTTATCCGTCTTTTTGTGATAGTTATCAATGTATACTTTGCAGACACCGCTTTTCCCGATGGCTTCCATCCATCGCATTTTGACTTTTTCCTCTTTTCCCTTTAAGCCGATGGAGGCAAAAAAAGCGGAAAGTTTCCATTCAAAATCAGAATACAGTAGATATTGCTCTGTAATCAATGCAATTTCGCCGTTGTTGCCAAATACTCGAAAAGTGACAATTGCCTTATTGCAGGGCGGTACTTTTGGACTGCCAGCGTGTCGGGCACGTTCCACTTTTTCTACTGTAAAGCGATAATCCCCTTCTGGCAGGAGTGCAAATCCACTGCCTTCCTCTTGAATTTCATCCTCCCAGCCCAGTTCATGTCCAGCATTTTGCGAATAAGTTACCATACAATTGATCCTTTCTAAATGAATTTGAGAGAGACCCCCTCTCACTATACTGTGGTTTTCCAGCAAAACTTGTATGCAAACGTACAAGTTGAAATCGGAATTTACAGAATATTCATTCTATTTGTCGCATTCGTCAAATGAGAGGGGAAATATTTGTAGAAATCATCAAACAGTTTGTGCCTGAATCATGCTATAAACCTGCTGCCATGCAGCAACCAGGCAGCCTTGTACAAAGTCTGGCGGATATTGCTGGATTGGCATATCTGCTGGAAAATAGCCCCGTGCTCCAACGACCTGTTGAATTTGCTGTGGTGTGACATGGTTGGCTGCCATCAGCTGTGCCAGTTCGGGGGCAATGCCGTCTAAAATATGCTGGGTCTGCTGTTCGGCAGGCGTTTCCTGCACATTTGCAAACGGGTCGGATATCTGTGCCGTGATGTTTTCTGCTTCTTCAAAATCCTTTGCGGTGACAACCGGAATCCCTGCGGATTTTGCTTGTTCTATCACCTGCACGGCAGGGGGCGACTGACTGCTGTTGCATCGGCTGAAAGATACCGGCAATGCTTTCATAGGCAAGCGGCAGTTCGTCTGGCAGTCCAAAGCGATTCTTGGCATCCCACCACGCTGTTTTGGTAGTATACACGACACGCTGGCAGGAGGTTGCCTTGTGCTTTTTTCCTTGACTGTCAGTGGCAATGAGATTGGTTTTGAATGCCAGGAACAGCGTCATATCCGACCATTCTTTCAGCAACGGGGCAATTTTGTTGGTCGTCTTTTCCCCTAATTTCAACTCCCAGTGGTCGAAATCCTCTGTCATTTCCGGCACAGAGGATTTCCGACAAATGGCATGGCAGACAAGCACGATATGAATTCCGGCAGCAATGAGTTGCTCTGTGAAATCCAGAAACCGCCCTACTTCCTCTGCTTCAAACGTCCAGCCCTTCCCATATCCAATCCCTTCAATGCCGGTGACATTGTGGGTGACACAAATTGCCTGTAAAGCCAATCGCTCTGCCCAGTCAAACGTGTCGATAATGACGGTTTGATATTGCTTTTCGGTATGTACTTGCAATACATATTCCAGCTCCTGCCGCAGCATCTCCCAGCTGGTGGGCTTCGGCAGGCGGCGAACATTCATTTTGCTGGTGCTGCCTTCACAGTCGAGAAAAACGGGAGAGGGAAACTGTGTGGCAAGGGATGTTTTCCCAACCCCTTCCTGTCCATAGAGTACAATTTTTATGCCGCTTCCGGTCTGTACGCCGGTTGTTTCTTCAAATACCATCGTTAAAATGCTCCTTTCGTCCATGTTCGCTGTGTTTCCGGTTGTGTTGGCTCGATGGTTGCAGGATTGCTATAGCCGTCCTCAATGATAATGCTGCATTCCTCGCCAGTGGAAACACGGGTGGCAATCGCTTGTAAGCCCTCTTGTTCCAGCCAGATGCCGAATTGCTGCAAGGTGTTTCGGTCCATTTGTTCCAGCTTGTCCAGCAGCACAAAGCCGCAGTTTGGATTCAACTTTCGGGTGATAGCGGTTGCCACTTGCAACTGTTCTGCCCCTGATATGCAGTCCCACGGTTGTCCCTTGTACAGCAGCACCCCATTTTCCACTGCCAGTCCGGCAAGCGGCAAATCCGCATTTTGCAGCAGGTCTTTTTTCTCCTGCCGGATGGCTTCAATTTTGGCGGTCAACTGCTGGTATTCCGTGCGATATTGTTCCGCTTCGGATTCTGCATTTTCTCGGTTCAGATTATCCCGAACTTTCGCATTGATGATGTCAATTTCTGCTATGCTTCGTTCCAGTTCCGCAGTCGATTCATCCTGCAAATTTTGTACGGTAGTTCTAGCAATCTGCAAATCTTCTTCGATTCGTTGTTTCTGTTCTAAAATCTATAGATACTGCCGTTGAATCTGCTCATACTGTGCTTCCAGTTCTTTTTTGTGCTGTCGTTTCCGTTGATTTTCTGCATTTTTCAGCAAGATTGCCTGTTGCTGTTGAATCTGTTCTGAGGCAGAAATCGGTGTTTCTGGTACGCCGTCCCACTTTTGCAGACTTTCTGCGTACTTTTGTTTTTGGTCAGCAATTCTGCCAATGGCGGTACGTTGGTTGTAGGTTTCTGTTTCTCGCCGTTCTACCTCCGCCAGCTTTTCGCCAAGCCCCGTAATTTGCAACAGAATATTGGCTTTTTCCGTTGCAGGGGCGTGTAAAAACTTTGGCAGGTCGAGGGCGAATGCCGTCAGGAAGGTATTCAACAGCTGTTGTCCGGAACGCTTTCCGGTCGGGTCAATGACTTTCAGGCTGCTGTTTTTGCCCTTTCGCTCGACAACAACGCCGTTGGAAAGTTCGATATGTAAAATCGGTTCGGTGTACGCACCATTTCTGGCAGCATGTGTGGGGCGATAGCGGTCGCCACCCAGTGCCCATGCAATGGCATCCAGCACAGAAGTTTTCCCTTGTCCGTTGTTGCCGCCGATGATGGTCAGGCCGTTTTCAGACGGTTCCAGTTTTACCGCTTTGATTCGCTTAACATTTTCCAGTTCCAGACTTGTGATTTTCACTGACATTTTCTTTTTCCTCCTTTTCATTTGTTGGCAACAGAAATCCGATACAATTGGAACAATGTAGATTTCCATCTAACCCCCAATCAAGCGGCACATCGCTGATGCCGCAGTTCACACATTTTTCTTCCATGCAGTTGCTCCTTTCATTTCTGGTTTAGATTCCTCATGATAGTCATACAGACTTTGTTCCACTGCACCGAATTTCAAGTCTTGTT